>JAUWJC010000619.1 GCA_030607895.1 Pirellulales bacterium | reverse complement strand
GCCCGACGACGTGGCCGAAAAGGGCATGGATATAATCGAAGAATCGATTGGAGAAATCGAGCGCGAACTGGGGTAGGGGGGGGGAGGGGCGAGGGACGAGTATGTAGTTGCGCCGCCGCGCCCACGGGGTGATGCACCCCGCGTGGCCGTCGGGGCTGAACAAGCGAGATTCCCACGGCATGGTCACAAAATGCCGTGGTGCGTTTCACGCACCCTACCGAACTCGTTCAATCGTAGAATTGCAAGGACATCACAATGGAAGAATTGGATAAAGCGCTTGGTATATCACTTGTCGGGCCGGAGGCCGATCGGGCGCTGGCCGACTTCCGCCGACAAATCGAATCGTGGGGCCTGGTTATGCCGCCCGCCGAGCCGCTGGTGCTCGATTTCGGGCTTGGTCGTTTCGAGCAGGTCGGGCTGATCGAGTGCTGGATCGCCAACGAGGTGGAAGCCGGCTACTGCGGCAAGTACCTCTTCGTGTTCGACGGCCAAACCTGTCCCTCGCACCGCCATCGCCGGAAGCACGAAACGTTCTACATCGTAAAAGGCCGCGTCCGCATGATGTACGACGGAAGCCGGCGAGAAATGATGCCCGGCGACGTCTTGCCGGTCGAGCGGTGGAAAGAGCACAGCTTCACGGGGATCGGGCCGGCCCTTCTGCTGGAGTGCAGCATGCCCTGCATGATCGACGATAACTACTTCGACGACCCGGCCATCCCAATCGGCGGAAACTATAAGGGAAGAAACCAAACATGACGCTCGCCGCCGGAGCAGCCGCCCGCGATATCAGTCCAAGCAAGGCAGTGGCCCTGTTTGGCTATCCGCACGTGAAGCGGATTTCCACGGCAGTGCATGACCCGATACTCGCATCGGCACTGTACCTTGAAAGTGGAACCGGCTCGGCCGTGCTGATCGCCCTGGACCTGCTCTTTCTGGACCCGCCCCCGGCCCAATCGATTCGCCGGGCGGTTGCCGATGCGTTGTCGATTCGTCCGGCGCGGGTGTTCATCAGTTGCACGCACACTCATTCGGGCCCGGTCACCAGCCGGCTGATCGGTTGGCAGGCCGATCCGGCGGTGCCCGAGCCCGATCCGGCGTACTTGGAGTTCGTCAAACAGCAGACGGTCGAGGCGGTCGGCGAGGCGGCGTCAAAGAAGTGCCCGGCCGAAATCGCCCGAACCACCGCCGACGCAACCGGCGTGGGCGGCAACCGACTCGCGCCCGGCGGCCTGACCGATCCGGAAGTCGGTGTTCTGGCGATCCGCCCGTCGGGTGGCGGGCCGCTGTTGGCGGTGGACCTGGTCTACGGAATGCATCCAACCGTGTTGCACGAGGACTCGACGTTTGTCTCGTCCGACTTCCCGCATTACGCGCGGCACCATTTGCGGGAGCAGTTTGGAAGTGACCTCGCGGTCGTCTATCACACGGCCCCCTGCGGGAACCAAAGCCCTCGCCACTTCGTCACCGGCCAAACGTTCGAAGAGGCCGAGCGGCTTGGACGCAAATTGGGTAGCGCGGTCGCCCGGAGCCTGCGGGCGCTTGCCGATGGCGATTTTGCCGCCGATTGTCCGATCCGGGCGGTTCTCGGCGAAGTGGACCTTCCGCGTCGGACCGTTCCAACAGTGGCGGAGGCCGAGCAACTACTGGCCGAATATCGGGCTGAGTACCGGCGGCTCGAAACCGAACACGCCGAAAGGGCCACGGTGCGGACGGCCGAATGTGCCGTCTTCGGTGCCGAGGGAACCGTCACGCTTGCCCGGGCGCAACAGCAAGGCCAAATCGATAAAGTCCTCTCGACATACGAACCGATCGAGGTTCAGCTACTCGGGATCGGCGATACTTGCTTGGCCGGTCTGCCGGGCGAACTGTTTACCGAGTATGCTTTGGAAATCAAGCGGCGGGCGCCGCAAAAGACGTTTGTCGTCAGCCTGGGCGGCGGCGAGCTTCAAGGCTACATCGTCACGCCCGAGACGACCGGCGGTTACGAAGCGGCCAACAGCCTGTTCGCTCCCGAGGCGGGACGAGTTATGGTCGAGGCCGTGCTGGCCGCTCTATAAAGCCGCGACCCGTGGTGGCGCACGGGGAAAAAGCACCCCGCTTTTACG
>JAUWJC010000133.1 GCA_030607895.1 Pirellulales bacterium | reverse complement strand
ACGAGACCCACGCAACGACATCCCGTTTCGATCCTTCAAGCGTGGGTCTCGTGCCTCGACCCACCCTACATTTTTCCAGTCCCCAGGCAAAAACGGACCACCTCGCCCAAGAGGTGGTCCGGTGTATCCAGCACGATTGGATGACCGTATGGCGGTCGGGATGCGTCAGCTTGCTCGGTTGTTACCGGACACTCCCCTCCACCTGTTGCTTATCTTTGTCCTCTTTGTTCAGGTCGGTCACCATGGTCTCAGTTGTCAGCATCAATGCGGCAATACTGGCGGCGTTCTCCAGGGCGGTGCGAACCACCTTGAGTGGATCGATAATGCCCGCCTTGAACATATCCACGTACTTGCCGGCGTTGGCGTCGTAACCGGTGTTGGTGGGCTTGCCGGCAACCTCGTCGGCCACCACGGACCCGTCGATCCCGCAGTTGTCGGCAATCTGCCGAATCGGAGCGGTCAGAGTGCGCGTGATGATGTCCACGCCGATCTTCTCGTCACCCCGGGCGGCGGTACGACACTTCTGGACCGCCTCGCGACACCGCAGCAAGGCCACGCCGCCGCCGGGCAAAATGCCCTCTTCCGCGGCCGCGCGAGTGGCGTGCAGGGCGTCTTCCACCCGGGCCTTCTTCTGCTTCATTTCGGCCTCGGTCGCCGCTCCCACCGAAACCACGGCCACGCCGCCGGCCAGCTTCGCCAACCGTTCCTGGTACTTCTCGCGGTCGTAGTCGCTGTCGGTCGTCTCGATTTGCGAGCGGAGTTGATCGATCCGGCTCTTGATGTCGGTGGTCTTGCCACCACCCTCCACGAGAATGGTGGAGTCCTTGTCGACAGTAATCTGCTTTGCCCGGCCGAGATGCTCGACTGTGAGGTTCTCGATCTTCAGCCCGAGGTCCTCGCTGATCATCGTGCCGCCGGTGAGGATGGCGATGTCGCCGAGCATGGCCTTGCGACGGTCGCCGAAGCCGGGAGCCTTCACCGCACAGACGTTCAACACGCCGCGAAGCTTGTTGACAACCAGCGTCGTCAGCGCCTCGCCCTCAACGTCCTCGGCAATAATCAACAGCGGTTTGCCCGTCTGGCTGATCTTCTCCAAAAGCGGAATCAGGTCGCGCAGATTGCTCACCTTCTTTTCGTGGATGAGGATGTAGGCGTTCTCGAGCAGACAGTCCATGGTCTGGGCCCGATTGATGAAATAGGGCGAAAGATATCCCTTGTCGAACTGCATTCCCTCGACGACCTCGTAAGTGGTCTCGGTGGTCTTGCCCTCTTCAACGGTGATTACGCCATCCTGGCCTACCTTCTCCATGGCAGCGGCGAGCAATTCACCGATTTCCGGGTCGGTGTTGGCGCTTATCGACGCGACGTCGGCGATCTCCTCGGTCTTGGTGACCGGCTTCGCCATGGAATAGAGATGCTCGACCGCCGCGTCGACGGCCCTCTCGATTCCTCGGCGGATGGCCGCGGGATTACTGCCGGCCGCGACGTTCCGCAAGCCCTCGCGGAAAATCGATCTGGCCAACACGGTGGCGGCCGTGGTGCCGTCGCCGGCTATGTCGGAGGTTTTCGACGCGACCTCGTTAACCAGCTTGGCCCCCATGTTCTCGAACCGATCTTCCAGTTCGATCTCTTTACTTACGGTAACGCCGTCCTTGGTGACGGTCGGGCCGCCGAACGATTTGTCGAGGATGACGTTCCGGCCGGTCGGCCCCATGGTCACCGCGACCACGTCGGCCAGTTTATCGACGCCCCGCAACATTCTGTGCCGGGCATGATCTTCGAAAAGTAATTGCTTAGCCACGATGGCGGTTCCTCGCTGCTTGTGGTTTGGGCTGCTTATGGTTTGGTATTACTGACTTTACTTGATTACCCTTTTACTTGATTACCCTGGCCAGAATATCGCTTTCGCGGAGGATTTTCACCTCGCGCCCTTCGACCTCGATGTCGCTGCCGGCATACTTGCCGTAAATCACTTCGTCGCCGACGGCAACCGACAATTCGCCACGCTCGCCGCTGTCGAGCAATTTGCCGCACCCTACGGCGATTGCGATGCCTCGTTGAGGTTTTTCCTTTGCCGTGTCGGGCAACACGATCCCGCCGGCGGTCATTTCTTCGGCCTCCACCGGCTCGACCACAATCCGATCGTCCAAAGGCCTCAAGTTGATATCCTTCATAATCTGGTTCCTTATCAAAATGCTTGATTTTTGGGTTAGTTTAGCTATCAGCTTTCAGCTATCAGCTTTGGATTACATTCCCATTCCCATGCCGTCCATGCCGCCACCCATGCCACCCATGCCGCCCATGCCGGGATCCATGCGCTCGGGGCCCGGTCCCTGGGGTTGTTCTTCCTTGGGGATCTCGGTAACCAGACACGATGTGGTCAGCAGCAGCGCCGCCACACTGGCGGCATTTTGAAGGGCAGTACGCACTACCTTGGCCGGATCGATGATTCCTGCTTCGACCAGGTCGCAATAGCTTTCGGCCTCGGCATCGAAACCTTCCGCCTTGCCTTTCATTCGGCGGACGCGGTTGACCACCACCGCACCGTCTTGACCGGCATTCTCCGCAATGGCACGCAACGGAGCATCCAGCACGTTCTTGACGATCCGGGCTCCCAATGCTTCGTCGCCGGCAAGGTCCAGACGGTCGACCGTCTTGGTGCTTCGCAGCAGCGCCACACCGCCGCCCGGCCCAATGCCTTCTTCCAAAGCCGCTTGGGTGGCCGCCCGGGCGTCTTCCAACAACGCCTTCCGCTCCTTCATTTCGGTCTCGGTGGCCGCCCCGCAGTTGATTTGGGCTACGCCGCCGGCCAACTTGGCCAATCTCTCCTGGAGCTTCTCGCGATCGTAATCGCTGTCGGTAACCTCGATTTCCCGTCGGATCTGATCGGCCCGGCCGTCGACGGCTTCTTTCCTGCCGGCTCCGCCGACAATAGTCGTGTCGTCGGCCGTTATGATTACCTTTTTGGCGGTACCCAGGTCGGAGATCTTCACCGAATCGAGCGAGACGCCCAGGTCCTTGAAGATCGCCTGCGAGCCGGTCAGCGTGGCGATGTCGCCCAGTATGGCCTTGCGGCGGTCGCCGTAGCCGGGTGCCTTGACGCCGCAAACGCTGAGGATACCCCGCATCTTGTTCACCACCAATGTGGCCAACGCCTCGCCCTCGATGTCCTCGGCGATCACAAGAAGCGGTTTGCCCGCCTTACTCCCAGCCTCCAGAAGCGGCCCCAAGTCCTTCGCGCTGGAGATCTTCTCCTCGTGGATCAGCACGAGGCACTTCTCCAACTCGACGGTTTGGTTTTCCTGGTTGGTGACGAAATGGGGTGACAAGTAGCCGCGGTCGAATTGCATTCCCTCGACCACTTCCACGTAGGTCTCGGCCTGTTTGCCTTCTTCCACCGTAATCACGCCATTCTTACCAACCTTGATGAAGGCGTCGGCCAGCACGCCGCCGATCGACGGATCGTTGTTGCCGGCAATCGTGGCTATTTGCTGGATTTCTTTCTTGCTCTTTGCGTCCACGGGCGAAGCCATCTTACCAATCGCTTTGACGACCGCGCCCGTGGCCTTGTTGATTCCCCGCGAGAGGCTCATCGGGTCGGCCCCGGCGGCCACCATCTTGAGTCCCTCCTTGTAGATGGCCTCGGCCAGCACGGTGGCGGTGGTAGTGCCGTCGCCGGCCACCTCGTTCGTCTTGGTGGCAGCCTCCTTGACCAACTGCACCCCAAGGTTCTCGTAAGGATCATCCAGATCGAGGTCCTCGGCTACGGCAACTCCGTCTTTGGTCACCTTGGGAGGTCCCCAGCCCTTGTCCAGCACGGCGTTTCGGCCGCGAGGTCCGAGCGTGCTGGTCACGGCCCGGGCCAATTTGGACACCCCGGCCGCCAGCGGCTGGCGAGCTTCGTCTTCAAAGAGCATCTGTTTTGCCACGTCGGATTCCTCCTATTGCGGGCTATACCACGCACGGCCTGAGACTGCGTTTTTACCATTACTACGCAATAAGGCGAAGACGCGATCTTCAACCGTGCAGCGTATGAAATACGGTTTCACCCGACGGATATACCAAGCGCAACCACCGGCTATCCCCCGTCGGATTGTGTTCTCTACTTCGCAAACCACATGCCGCGGCCGCATTTGGCAGCCGCGACCGATTTTGGCCACTTCAAGGTGCAAGCCGCGTGCCAATGACTAAATGGATGACGTAAACACTGTGCCGAACAAGACTTACGCCGCTTGGCCACACTACTTGCTCGGACACCTCGAAACGGCCGATCTCCACCGTATGCCATTTTGCCAGGGCGGTTTGCGATGGCCGGTGGCTGGAAATCAACCGAAGCCAACGCTAGACGTTCCAGGCAAGTCCGGGTGGAGATATAATGTTAGCAGTGATCAGATCAGGATAGGATCATCACAATCTGCTGTCCACTTCACGTTCACGCACGCTTGGGGAGCAAAATGTGATCAACATCGTCGCAGTAGAGGCCCTACCGCAATACCGCCTGAGAGTCGTGTATTCCGACGGCGTTGAAGGCGAGGTGGATCTGTCGGCCCATGTTGGGCAGGGGGTCTTTTCTGTCCTTGCGGCCCCCGAGTTCTTCAGCAAAGTCAGCGTCGGTAGCGGCGGAGAAATCACTTGGGAGGATAAGGTAGACATCTGTCCCGACAGGATTTACCTGGAGATCACTGGCAAAACGCCCGAAGAACTGTTCCCAAACGTGATGCCGAAAGGGTCTCATGCCTGAGCTCTGTCGCTTCTACGGCATTGTTGTCCGAATGCGGTACCGCGACCATCCACCCCCACATTTCCACGCGCAGTACGGAGAATATCGCGCGTCCATTGGTATCCAGCCTCCATCAGTGATTGCTGGCCATCTGCCTGCCAGAGCACTGAGACTCGTAATGGAGTGGACAACCCTGCGTCAAGAGGAACTCCAGCGTGCTTGGCGGCAAGCAGAAGCGAAGAAACCGGTAGACGAGGTCCCGTCGCTCGATTAGAAGCATAGGCATCACGGCCGCCGCCCCATGACCTTGCGTTTCAGCGTGACTGGACCAGGACCCGTTCTCTCCTTGATCTGCTCTACTTTCCGCATTCTCTGGGCGATGTCCTCATCAACTACTTGCCGATAGTGTTCGACGAGCCCAGCGGCGGCGCGGTTTGCGTCAAATGCTTCTTCTGTGCGGCGGCGAGCGGCGGCGGCCAATTGGGCTCGCATGGCATCGTTCGAGATTAGCGCTGCAATTGCCCCGGCCAATGCTTCGGCGTCATCGGCCGGGACCAGTCGAGCCGAAAAAGGGACCAGGTTTAATTTGTGCGAAGCACCCTCCGGGCCGTTCCGGCAAATTAAACCTGGTCCCTTTTTCGGCGTCGGGAAGATCTCGCCGGTTCCGCCAACGTCGGTCGCAACGATCGGAACGCCCGACGCCGCGGCCTCCAATAGCACGCGCCCCAACGGCTCCTGGCGGGCAGGATGAACCAAGAGCGTCAGCTCCGCAAGTAGCCGATCCACGTCGTTGCGAGTGCCCAACAGATGGAATCGACCGGCCAGCGGACCGATGGCCACGTCACGCAATTGGGCCTCGAACCGTCGCGACTCGTCCTTCTCCGAATAGCGGCGTCCAACGATCAGATAGTGAAGTTGCGGCAGGCGCTCGGCCAGCATAACGGCGGCCCGACCCAAAACATCCTGGCCCTTGCGGAGGCTGATTTGGCCGATAGTGCCGACGAGCATTGCCTCGGGCGGGAGGTCCAACTCGCGGTGCAAGTAGCCCGACTTGGGTCGTGGATGGAACTGATCCAGGTCGACACCGTTGTAAAGCACCCACGTCTTTTCGTCCGACAGGCCCCGTGCCACGTGGAATTGCCGCGTTGCCCGGGAAACTGCCAGAAGCCGCGTGTTACGGTTCAAATCGGCGATTGCCTGCCGGCTCAGGCCCACAATGTCGCGGAGGTGCGCGATGCTTGGCAATCGCAGCTTTGCGGCGACCGGTCCGGCAAGCCGTCCCATTGCCAGGCTGTTCGAATGCAGCAGATCTGGGCCGCAGTTTCCGATCAGATTGGCGAGTTGCTCGCGCAACCGGTCTTGCGGCAATCGCTTTTCCCGAGCATCGTGACAAACAAACGGCAACAGTTCGACATCGCGCTTGCGGAGCACCTCGGCCAGCGGTCCATCCGGCGGGGCCGCGGCGGTGACGGAAAAACCGGCTCGCCGGACGGCATCCAGCGTGGCAAGCATCGAGCGCTCCCCGCCGTGCAGCGTGGGATACTCGCAAAGCAGGAGCACGTGGGGCATGGCGGTTCTGCTTCCGTACTCGTCACGCTCCGCGTGACGAATCTGCATCACGCAGAGCGTGATGAGTACGCCGCAAGCGGGCTACAGCAGTCCGTAGTCGGTCAGGGTCTCGCGGAGCTTGGCTTCCTGTTCGGCCGAGAGCCGGGTCATGGGCATCCGCAGTTCACCCGTGTCGCGGCCGAGCAGTTTCATGGCGGCCTTTATTGGAATCGGATTGGTCGACAGGCCCAGCATGTCGCGGCACAGTGGGAAGAGTTTATGATGCCAGCGCCGAGCCTCCTCGATGTTGCCCGACTCGAAGGCGGCAATCATGGCGATCATGTCCTTGGGCACAATGTTGCCTACCACGGAGACCACGCCCCGGGCGCCCATGGCCATTAGCGGCAGCGTCAGGCTGTCGTCGCCGCTGAGCAGCGTGAGGTCGGTCATCGACATGATCTGCGATGCCTGGTCCATCGATCCGGTGGCTTCCGTCACCATGGCGATGTTGGGTAACTCGGCCATCCGCGCGATGGTTTCCGGCTCGATGTTCTTGCCCGTCCGGCCGGGGATATTGTAAACGCAAATGGGAATATCAACTGCTTCGGCCAAGGCCTTGTAGTGCAGATAGAATCCTTCCTGGGTGGGCGTGTTGTAGTACGGAGCAACGACCAGTGCGGCATCGGCCCCGCTTTTCGCGGCGGCTTTGGTCAGGCGAAGTGCCTCCTCGGTGCTGTTCGAGCCGGTTCCGGCCATCACCTTGATTCGCCCGGCCGACGCTTCCACCACCGCGGCGATCACCCGCTCATGCTCCGGATGGGAGAGCGTGGGCGATTCGCCAGTGGTTCCCACCGGGCAAAGACAGGTGGTGCCCGCTTCCACTTGAAACTCAACTTGTTGCTTCAGTGCTTCCAGGGCGAGTTGACCGCTGCGTAACGGCGTGGTCATGGCGACGGAGAGTCCCGCGAATTGTTCGGCTCGGGTAGACATGATTACGAGACCAGGTCCTTCATTTCCCGGACCGCCTGTTGGAAACCGACCATGATCGCCCGGGCGACGATGCTGTGGCCGATGTTCAGTTCGTGCATTGCCTCGATAGCCGCGATAGGCTTGACGTTGTGGTAGGTCAGGCCGTGTCCGGCGTGCAGCACCATGCCCGCCGCGCGAACTTGGGCCGCGGCCGCCTCCTGGATGTTCAGTTCCTTCTGCCGATCGGCTCCCGGCCGGGCCAGTGCGTAACGGCCGGTGTGCAGTTCCACTGCGTCGGCTCCCAGTTCGGCGGCCGCCTCGATTTGCCGATCTTCGGGATCGAGGAATAGACTCACTGAAATCCCGGCGTCCCGCAAGCGACCGATCACATGGCCTATCCGGTCGCGCTGCCCGTAAACGTCCAGCCCGCCCTCGGTGGTTAGTTCCTCGCGTCGCTCGGGCACCAGTGTTGCCTGGTCGGGTTTTGTGCGGCAGGCGATCTCGACGACACCTTCGTCGCAGGCCATCTCCAAGTTCAACTTAACGGTGACGGTCTGGCGGAGGATTTCGAGGTCCCGGTCCAAAATGTGCCGGCGGTCCTCGCGGAGATGAAGTGTGATTCCGTCGGCACCACCAAGTTCAGCCAGCGCGGCCGCCCAGACCGGGTCGGGTTCGTATGTCCCCCGTGCCTGTCGCACGGTGGCAACGTGGTCGATATTTACGCCAAGTTCGGGCATTTTGATTTCTGATTTCCGATTTGGGATTTCTGATTGGGGATTTCTGATTGGGGATTTGGGAATTTCCCTTTTTGCTTTCCAGTGCGAAGCCGCAAGCGGCAGTGCGACCTCGCTTCATCTTTCGCCCCTTCCGCAAGATGCCCCCTACCATCCTAAATCCTAAATCCCAAATCAGAAATCCATTCCTGCTACCGCTGGTCCTGTTTGGTGAGGCTTTTTTCCACGATGTCTGCCCGGGAGGCGATGTTCTCGATCTTCTTGGCAAGTGCACTTGGGGTAACCGCGTCAGCAACCATGGTATCGACTATTACGAAATTGGGAACCCCGTCGATGTCGCGAATGGCAAACGCTCCGGCCGGAATGCCCAGGTTTTTACGAAGCACCGCTTCGTAGAATTTGGGGTTGGCCGGCCCGCATTCGCTGTAGATTACAACCAACTCGTCACCCTTGGCATCCTCGCGGCCAAAGTAGACTGCCACCGTCTGGTTGCGGTCGTTGGGCAGCGAAAGCATGAACTGGTAAGACTTCCCGGAGCCGGCCGGTTTCACGCCCAGGTATTCTCCCGTCCGGGCGACACAATCGGCAACGTCCAACTCCGCCGGGGCGGTCTCCCCGGAACCGCCGAGCCACTCCCGCCATCGGTCGACATCCGCGCCGAGGTACTGCCCGGTAATTCGAGTTAGCGCCTCGCACACATCGAGCACGAGAACCCCGCGCCCAAGCAACTCGACAAGCGGCTCGACGGCCTCGTCTGCCCGTAACACGCCGAGCGACTCGACAGCCGCCCAAACGACCGACTCGTTCGACGAACCGAGACACTCCAACAGCGGCTCAACCGCTCGGGCGGCCACCAGCCGTTGTCGGGCGGACCGCCGCGTTTGCGGACTGTGAAGCTGCCGGATGAGTTCGCTGAACTCGGCCGAATGCGCGGAATCGTTCACCATCGTCAGACTCCTGTGTTGGTGGCGTAATCGGGGAAACCTATCACGACGACCGATTGTACAGACACCACCGACAAAACTGAAGAGCCCCGAAAAAGGTTGACATTGCCGGCCGAAAAAGGGACCAGGTTTAATTTGTGCGAAGCACCCTCCGGGCCGTTCCGGCAAATTAAACCTGGT
>JAUWJC010000652.1 GCA_030607895.1 Pirellulales bacterium | reverse complement strand
TTTTGGCAGAGCGAGTCATGATCCAGATCACGCCGCAGATGCGCGTGGTGGTGGCCGTCGAGCCGGCCGATTTCCGCAGGGGGATCGATGGTCTGGCCCGGCTTTGCAAAGAGACGCTGAAGCACGACCCGTTCGGCGGTTGGGTTTTCGTATTCCGCAACCGGCGCGCAACGGCCGTGAAGGTGTTGGTCTACGACGGCCAGGGGTTTTGGCTGTGCCACAAGCGGCTGTCCAGCGGTCGGTTCCGCTGGTGGCCAACCAGTCGAACCAAGGCGGCCACGACGCTGGCGGCGCACCAGTTGCAGGTGCTTCTTTCGGCCGGCAATCCGGAAGTGTCCCAGGCCGCGCTCTCATGGCGTCCGGTCGGTCCGATCGGTTGACATAAGAACCCCGTAAGAACCATCGTGCCAAAGTGACCTTGCGCATTCGATGCGTTCTTGCTATGCTCTGCCGGCTGGGAATCATGGGCCCCACCTCGCGATCCAGGAATCGCCCGTGGTCCACGGCAACGGGGTTTTCGCCCGTTGTTTTCGCAGGTAGGATGATGTCGAATCAACCGACGATCATCGAGCTTGACATGGACGAACTGAAAGACCTTCTGCGACGGGCCGAGTCGAAGCAGTTCAACGACCAGGACTACGCAACCACCAAGACGGTGTTCCTCGCGTATGTCGACCTCGTCGATCTGCTCAAGAGCAAGAACGTCTCGATGCGTCGGCTGCGGAAGATGCTCTTCGGCGCGAGCACCGAGAAGACGGCGGCGGTCGTCGGCGCGTCTTCAGTTTCACCAGACCAATAGCGGTCCGACGATGGAAGCGCTGAAGACCTGGCTCGGCCGGCAGTTCGAGGATCGGCTGGTCGAGCCCAATTCGTCGCTGGGCGGGGCGATCGCGTATCTGCTGCGGCACTGGGAAAAGCTGACGCTGTTTCTGCGCGTGCCCGGAGCGCCGCTGGACAACAACCTTTGCGAACGTGCGCTGAAGAAGGCGATCCTTCACCGAAAGAACGCGTTGTTTTACAAGACGCAGAATGGCGCCCATGTGGGGGATCTCTACATGAGCCTGATTTACACCTGCGAACTTTGCGGAGTCAATCCGTTCGATTACCTGACCGAGCTCGAGCGCCACGCGGACAAGTTGGCCGCGAATCCCCAGCACTGGATGCCCTGGAACTACCGGCAGACACTCGCCGGCACCACCCCGCCTGCCGCCAGCCTCCGCTGACCCCCTCCGTCACCTTCCCCTCTCGCCACAGCCGTCACGCCGCAAAAGGTTTTGCGCGCTTGCCGGAAGGACACTGACATCCTCGGAAGTCACATGCCCACGACAAGCGTGGGCATGGCACCCAGCAAGCGGCATGCAACGCGATTTTGAGACAATGCCTACATCACGTACGAATACTGCCCGTACTCTTGCAGGGCCTCCCACATGGCCACGATGTTTTCGGGTGGGACTTCGGCCTGGATGTTGTGGACGGTGTTGAAGACGAACCCTCCGCCGGGCATGAGGGCCTCGACGTTGCGCCGGACGTTTTGGCGGATTTCGTCGGGCGTTGCGGTGGGTAGGATGTTTTGGGTTTCGACCCCTCCGCCCCAGAAC
>JAUWJC010000191.1 GCA_030607895.1 Pirellulales bacterium | reverse complement strand
GCCGATGAAGAAGGTCGCCCGCAGTCTACGGGAACATCGCCACTTGATCCTCAACTGGTTCCGCGCCAAAGGCACCGTTTCGTCGGGTACAGTTGAAGGTTTCAACAACAAAGCGAACCTGCCCATCAGAAAATCCTACGGCTTCCGCACCTTCGAAGCCGCAAAAACCGCCTTATATCACAACCTCGGAGCCCTCCCCGAACCCGAATTCGCCCACGAATTCTGGTGAGGAGGCGGAAACAAAGGCCGGTTCAACCGGCACTTGCCGCGCATCGATGGTAAACAGCGTTCCGGGCGGGACCGGATCGTCCTGCCAGACGTAGGTGCATTCCAGGGGGAGGCTCGATAGCGCTTTTTCGTAGGCGTGAAGTTTGCTCCGGCCGCGTAGGGGAACCTGGCCGGGCCCAAGACGAATCGCAAGCCGCGGAGTCTGAAACGGCTTGGACCAATCGACGGCCCGCCGCACTTGCTCGAAAATAATCCGCTCGTCTTCGGTCACTCGCTCGTCCCAACTCACAAGCGCGGCAGTGCGATAGGCCAGGCCCGTATAAAACGTTTCCCGAATCCGCTCCCGATAGTGAGTCATTGCCACGGGGTCCTCCAAGGTGCCCCACTTCTGCGACGGGCCACGCCACCGCTTCGTCACGGGGTCGATGTGCAGCCAGGAAAGCCCTTCGGCCATGAACAGGTCGCCCAGCGCGGCCAGCTTGAACAAGACGGCGATGGGCTCGACGGCCGTGGGCATTGTCCACTCGATGCGGTAGGTCCTCATGCCGCCCAGCACGGGCTTCCAGCCGGTTTTGCGATAGTAATTCGGGTCTTTGTCAAGCCAAAGAAAGGGCTCGCATATTACCAGGTGATTACCATCGTGAGCCTGGAGAAGATCGTACACATGGTTGACGAAAGGCTTGCCGACCGACGCCAAGAAGTCGCTCTCGCCCGTGGCGTTCAGCGCAAACAGGGCAGTTTCGTCGCGAAAGATGGTTGCAAAATGCTTAATGTAGTCGGCGAACATCTGGTAGAACTTCGAGTCCGGCTTGCTATAGTCGCTCTTCTGATATCCGGCTTCATAGTACTGGGCCCAGGTTGGCGTGCCTTCTCCGTAAGGGTAAAGGCTCAGGCTGAAATAGACTCGCACCTGGTTGCGTCGCGCGGCGGCCAGCAACAGGGCCAACTGCTCGGCCCCGTACGGCGCGATTCGGCCACCGCAGTCGAGCCGCTCCCACCACATCCACCCCTGGCTCTGATGGAGCGCCGACCAGCCGCAACGAGCCAGGTAGGCGAAGTCGGCGTCAAGCTCACCTTCGGTAAACGATTCCCACCAGTGGAACCCGTAGTCCGGTGCGCCGTCGGCGGCAAGCGCGGCCTCCCATTCAGCCTGACCGAAAAGCAGCGATTCGCGGGGCGTGCCGATGCTCTTGAACATCACTTGGGTGCGGTGCGAGCCGGCGATCGGGCCAAGCGGTTTTCCTCGCTGGGTCAACAATCGGAGCTTCGGATCGTAGCCCACGAATTGACCGTCCGTGACGTGAATGCTCAGCGTCGAGGCGGCCGTCTTGCCCCGGTCCGCTTTCCAAACGGCGCGGAGCGTCGCCTTGTGCTCGCCGACTGGGACACCGCGGACGACGGCCTTCCAAATGCCGCTGCCACTGTCTACCAGCTCGAAAGTTCTCTCACCCAATGACGCGGTAACCTCAACAGACTCCTTGCCAAGTCGCTTGGCTTTCTCGTCCAGAACCACCGCGTGGATCGGTATCCCTTCGTTTGTCGCCCTATCGTGCGTGCGGATGACGGGCAATGAGGGCACGATCGCCCGGCGACCGTCCAGATGAAGTCGGAAGACAACCTTCGCCTCTTGTTTGGGGTCTTTGGTCCAGGTGGCCACGAAGAAATGGAAATTGGCGAAGTGCTGCCCGTACCCTTTGTTGCGGTAGAGGTCCAACAGATTCACCGTCAGCTTGCCGGGGGCGGTCTGCCACGGGCTGGCATAAAGCGGCGGGCCGCTACGGCCCTTGACCACGATCAACCACTGCCACGGATGCGTGGCTTCGGCCACCTCCAACTCGGCAACCGGGTGCTGCTCGATGGGAAACTGAAACGACGGCAGCGTGACGTGGTCGAATTCCCACTGCGGGTCCCTCTTCACAAAACGCGTGAAGCGGTCGTCTACATCGGCCAACTCGTCGGCCTTGCCGGTGTGCCACCGCGAAACCTGCTTGCGGCCCGTCAGCAGCAGTGGCGATTGGGACGAGTAACAGATCACCGCGTCGTCGACGCCTGTCTGCCGATCGAGCCAAACCATGGCCCGGTTGAAAACCCACGACTCGTGCATTCCATGGTACGGCTGCTTCCGGCCGCCACGGACCAAGTAGACGTCGCCCGTGTAGTTGTTGAAGTCCGACACGGAAACGGGTGCCGGCGGCATATCGGCCATCACCAAGACGGGCGCACAGGAAGATGCGATCAACGCAACAATGGGTATTCGGCACATGTTCAAGCTCGTCCGTGGAAAGCCGAGATGTCTGTAACGCTTTCGCCGTTTGAATTGCCTGGGAACTGCCTCTTCCGGAATTCGGCCCGGGCTTCACTCGGCGATGATCCCGGGTGCCGAATGCACCAGCTTGTAGGTCGTGTAGATCGTGAGACTTGACGGCGGGAGCCGATCGGTGAACGTTGTCGCGTCGGCGGATAGGGGGAAATCGCCGGCGGGCTCGATCTTCAAGTCGGCCCGATCGCGGTCGGCTTCCGACACGCCGTAACGGTACAGTCGCACCGGCTGCTTCAGTCCGCGAACCTCCAGCGCCAGGTCCCACTGCCGCGGCGCGTCGCCCAGCACCGCCAGGGTGAGATTGCCTTTGGGACTTCGCACCGCGACGGCGAACACGCGTTGGTGCTGATCCAGGGTTCCCCCCTCGACGTTGCAGGAAAGCACGGCGGAATGCTTCGCCGTGAAACGGGAGAGCAGGCCGTAGACGTAATAGATGTTTGGCCGCCGGGTGAACTTCTCCAGGAGCCTGTTCTTCTGGCGGTCCCAGGTTTCGACCATCTGGAATTGCCCGTCCAGATCGCCCCGGTTGGTGAAACTCCAGCGGTTGAAGCCGTCGGCTCCGGCGGCGATGCCGCGAACGACCAACTCGGCGTTTTGCAGCGAGGCCTCGTAGCTGACCGGGCCGGGATTGCTGCCGCCGCCGCCGAAGGCCCTGGTTCCCAACTCGGTAATGAAGACTCCCTTGTTTTGCGCATGCGCCCATTTCGTCCACTCGGCCAGCCGAGTCGCCCCGATCGAGATCGTGTGGCCGGGTTTCCAATCGAATCGGGCATCGTACCAGTGGAAATCATAGCCCCGATGACATCGTGAAAGTCCATGGCCGCCGGATTGAAAGCCGGCACGCCGACCGTGTCGGGAGCCAGCAGGGGTACGGCAACTTGCTTCGCGTCCAGGGCCTTGCGGACGGCCTCCAGCCCGGGCTTCAGCGGCATCGGCACGTTCGGCGGCTTGTTCCACCACGACCACTTGTAGGTTGGCTCGTTGGTGATGCACAAAAACTTGATGCAAGTGTAGCCCTTCTTCTTGACGAGGTGCTCAACACAGGTGGCCAGACCCTGGGCGAAATCGTCCATCGACAGCGGGCCGCTATGCACTATGCCGGTGGGCGTGCCCTGAAACTCCGGAAACGCGTTCCACTTCACGTTGGCCCACATTTGGGTCAGGAATACGTCGACATCGTTTTTCTGCCACCAGTCGAGGATCCGGTAAAGTATCCGCATTTCGGGATTGTCCCAGTCGAACCGACGCCGCTCGGGCTCGTACATCCGCTGCTCCAACTCGACGCGGATCCAATCCATTCCGAGCCACTGGGCATGACGATAGAGCACCCCCCAGGCGTTATCGTCCTCGGCCGGCGGATTGGCGCCCCAGCCGCTGCCGCCGTGGTCGTGCAGCCCGAAGATCGGATCGAACTTGGTGGAGATCGGCTTCTCGATCGCGTGCCACGACGCCCCGATCCCGCCCCGCATCGTGTTGACCACCGATGCCGTGTCCACGGCAACGCGGACCTCGTCGGCGGACGCGGGATGGCTTGCCCACGGAACGGCCGCCATGACCAACACGAAGGCTGTCTTGCCGAGGCTGAATCGAATTGCACTGTTTCTGAACATCGAACGCTCCTGTTTCAATTAGTCGGAGAGCACAAACTCGAAGTCGTTTTTTCCATCCTCGGTTACGTGGGCCTTCAGATCGGTTGCCCTCGCGTCCGCGTAGCGTGGGGGCAGGAGTTGCTTGGGGCCGTTAGGGTGGCGGGCCATCACCTCGGCCAGGCTTTTGTCCTCCGGCCGTACCAGTGATTCAAGCTTCACGATTCTCACCACGTAGTCGCCCGGCATCGCCCCGTTCAGGTCGTAGTCGGGGTCGATATACGTCCTCAGATGAAAGCGGCCCTTGCCGTCGGTCATTCCGCGTCCCGGCGGTTGGTCCTGGCGTAGGAAGGTCACCTCGGCCTCCGCCAGCGGTTCACCATGGTACATCACCGTTCCCGACACCGGAACGACGTGCGGAAGCTCCGGCCCGCAACCGGCAACCAGCGCCAGCAAAACAACCAACCCACCAACCACACGGCCCGTACTTATCATCCCTCATCCTTCATCCTTCCCCTAAAACGCTCCAACCGGCTGGCGGTCGCGGCGGTCGCCCCGCCGCTGGTATGTCATGTAGTCGATCGTTTCGCCGAGGAAATGAACCGAGCCGTCGCAGAAGACGAAGTGTGCCCCGCCCGGATGCCGCGACTTGAAGCCCTGGATGATGTTCCACGATTCCTCGTTGTAGCAGCCGGCGCTGCTGTCGCCCCATGGGGTGGCCGGGTTGGGGTAGCCCTTCTCGCCGGGGCAAGTGTTGAAGTTGATCGGCGCCGAGGTCGACGTCCAACCGGAATCCTCGTACATCCACCCTCGCCGTTGATATCGGCTGCACCAGGGCAGAACCTCGCCCAGGGCAATCGTGTTGGAAGTTCCGTCACGGATTAGGGCGATCGTGGCCGACCAGGGCGTGCGGGAGAAGGGACCCGAGGTCATGCCCCCGTCCGGGCAGGTGGCACTGCGGACGATGTTGGAGTTATTGAAAACGTGGTCCGGGTAGCCGGTGAACGAGGACAGGTCGCACGGGGTGCCGCCGATGTAATCGGAGATGTGCCCGATCCACTGGTTCCCCATGCTGTATCCGTAGTTAGAAACCGGCAGCGGGCCGGAGGCCGAAACTCCCGCGGCGTATGGACCCATAACGCTCGAGGCAATGTCCTGGATGATCGCCTTGCCGCCTTGGTCGCTGGGGCAGCCGAAGATGGATACGCCGTGGTTGAACACGTGCCTCCCGTCGGACGTCGTGCTGTGCCAGAAGGTGTTCTTGGTGAAATCGCACGCGTCGTAGAGGGTCTGCTGCTCGACGTACGGCAACAACTTGACCAGCAGGCTTCCCTTCTTGTTAAAGTTGGTCGAATCGGAGGGGTACTGAAGGTTGGGCACGTCGTTGCACCAACTCACCCCGCCGCCCCAAAGCTTGCCGCCGTATGGGTTTCCCCAGAGCGCGTTCCCGTTTGTCGGAAACACGTGATGCGCGCTGTGATAGTTGTGCAGCGCCAGCCCCAACTGCTTGAGATTGTTTTTGCACTGCAGCGCCCGGGCCGCTTCCCGGGCCGACTGCACGGCCGGCAGCAACAGCGCAATCAATATCCCGATGATCGTGATTACGACCAACAGTTCCACCAACGTGAATCCCGCCCCCCGCCGCGGGAGGGTTTTATTAGGAGAGTTCCGCCTTGTCCGCCGAGCGGCCAGGGTGCTATAATCATCGCAGGAGGGTTGTTCCATGTTTGAACACATCACGTGCCGGCCCGGCGTGCTTGGCGGGAAGCCATGCATCAAGGGTACGCGTCTGAGTGTCGAATTCATTATCGAGTTGGCCGCCGCCGGTGCCGGCCGTGCAGAGATTCTCCGCGCGTATCCGCAACTGACGGCGGAAGACGTCGCCGAGGCCCTGCAATACGCCGCCCGGTTCCTGGAAAACGAAGTCCTGCTTTCCGCCGAGATTGCCGCCTCATGAGACTGCGGGACTTTTCCATTCTTGCCGACGAAAACATCCACCCGGACGTGGTGGCCCATCTTCGCGCGGAAGGTGTCGACGTGCTGGAAGTTGCACGAAGCGGCATGGCCGGCGAGGACGATGCCGCCTTGCTGAATTCGCCGTCTCGCAGAATCGCGTCGTACTCACGCATGACAGGGATTTTGGGGCTCTGTCCGTCGCTCGCCTGGAGCCGACGGTGGGAATCGTCTATCTCCGGCCGGGCCATATCGAGCCTGGCTTTACGATCGAAACCATCGCGGCGCTTTTCGCCGCCGAACTGGAACTGACTCCACCTTTTCTTCTGGTCGCAAGACGCAGCGGCCTTACGGTTTCCATCCGCGTGCGGCGACTCTAGATGTCAAATCCTACATCCCAAATCCTAAATCATAAATCATAAATCACCTCCTCCGGCGTCGGCGCAACATGGCAATCAACGCCAGCCCGCCAACTGCCAGAAGCACCAGCGACGACGGCTCGGGCACAATCCCGACCGCGCCGAAGGTCACGAACGGGTCGCCCGCTGAATTGTTCTCCGAAAGGTAGGTGGCTGTTGCCCAGTCGGAGTTGCGCACGACGCTCGAAATCCGCATCTCATCCAGCAGGCCGGTCAACGGCCAGTTGGAGCCGTCGCGCGCACCGATCTCCAGATTGGTGGTGCTCAGCGCATCGTCGGTGGAGAGCAAGTTATCCGCGTCCAGGATGGTGCTCACCGCCATACCGTCGACATAGATATTGATGCCGCTGATGCCGTCAGTGGTGGAGTCATTACCCGTGCCGTCGGAAGTGATGGTCAACGAGTGCCAGGCATCGTCTTCGTACGAGTTGGTGGTCCTCACGCGGAGATACCGGCTGCCGGTTTCATTCAGGTCGAGGCGGATCTGGCCGTCGGATTCCATGGGCACTTCCATGCCGGTATAGGGGCTCTGCCAATCGGCGTTGGTGAATATCTCGTAGTTGTTGCTGCTTTCCGGGATCTTGAACCAAGTGTGGATGGTGAAGGTATCGTCGGCCTCGAAGGAACTGTTCAGCGTCGTGCCCAGGTCGATGTAGTCAGCGTTGGTACCGGTAAACTGCTGGCCCTTGCCGATCTTGGCGTTTGCCTGGTCCGGGGTGTGCGCGCCGCCGTCGCCGGTCGGGCCGGCGCCCGAGCTGTCCACGAACTCGCTGCCGCCGCCGCCAGACTCCTTGAGGTGATACACGGCCAGGAAGTTGTTGTCGAACACGCCGTTTGCATCCTGAGCGTCCGTTGCGGCGGGGTTGTTCCAGTGAGCCCAAATGCTCGTGGGGCTGTTCTGCGGGATGTTGGGCACTTTCACCCAGACGTAGGAGTTGCCGGTGTTGTCCCAATGCTCGATTTCGTAGTCCAGCGCGGTGCCGCCGTTGTTGAGGCTGAACCGCAG
>JAUWJC010000179.1 GCA_030607895.1 Pirellulales bacterium | reverse complement strand
GCGGAACGTTCGCAATCAGAGCATGTTGTTCTTTCCCGCACTTTCATGGTGCGGGAGCATACGCATTTCCGCCCCATGGATCAATATCAACTCGCACGCGTGATCCGCCGAAATCTGCTGATATTCGCAGAGATTTTGCTGACCGATTTTTTGGAAATTCTTGGGCGACGCCTTGACACACGGAATGAGCCCGCTCAAACTCAAGATACTGGGTTCAGGGTAATTCATCTTGGGAAGCTCCCGAGAGCCCTGAAAACCCGTGAACGGTTACGCCTTTGGACTCCCAGCGGTTGGTCTTTTCGTTCAGTGTGAATGCCTCCATGCACAGTCCTTTGAACCAGCTTCTCTTGGAACCAAGAACACCGCCCTTGCCAAACCGGGCGAGAAATGCCCAAAGGGTGCCCTTGTGCGAGAGGAACACGCCGTGGCTGTGTGCTTTGGTTCTGACTCCGTTCTCCTCGACGCCGGGGCCGATCATTTCCACCGGGCCCCAGGTCTTCGCGTCGTCGGTGCTCCGCCTGCCCCGGTTGATCTCGGTGACGGTGTTCTCCTTGCCCGGGTTGTTCCCCCAGCACGTGTACAAGCCGCCCTTGTGGCGGATGATTGCCGCACCGTGCAGCCAATCGTACCCGTCCTTTTCCGGTTCCCTCGGTTTGACCACACTGAAGCGCACGTCCTCGAGCAGCGGCGTCTGGGCCGCGGTCGGCACCCGGTCGCCTTCCCAAAGCGCGAATCGCTCCGGACCCGAGCGGGGCGTCGTGCCTGCATCGGCCGCTTCGGCGCCGCTAGCCGAAACCGCGGCAACCAGGCAGGCCAAACCGGCAATCACAAAACGTGCCACCTGTTTAGTCATTTCCGCTCTCCTCTCGTTGGCTAGTTCTCCAAGCCGCGAAAATGATCTCACTCCCTCGCGGAGCCTGGAAGAAGATCACAAGGCGTGCTTGGCGTCAGGCGTGCTTTCGTTGATCGGTTTTGTGGGGTTCTCATTCCCCTAGAGCCACGTGCTTGGGGTCCGCGTGCTTGAGTTGGGTGCCGTCGGGCGTTTACGCGGAGCGGCTCCGGCGCCGCACCAGCAAGAGCGCCAGACCCCCAAGGCTCAGCAAGATCACACTCGATGGCTCAGGCACCCGCACGAACTGCACGAGGTTCCAACGCACGTCGGAGTAATTACGGAAGACGCCGAAGAACACCCGGGTGGCGGTGCCCATGTCGGTAACTCCCCCGTAACCGCTCAGGGCCGAGATCAGGTTGCCATCGACGAACACGTCAACCGTGGCGGTGCTCGGCTCGTACAGTAACTCGTAGGTATGGTAGTCCTCGGGATCGTATTTGTCGGCATCGAGCGTGATCGAGAGCCCGTTCCAGAAACCGTAGACGAGTGCCCCGGAATCGCCACCGGTACGGCCCCAGTTCTGCAGAAACACCTGTTTGCTACCGTCAACATATCCGGAGACCACGCCGAGGTCGGCGTGAGCTTCGAGGATTCGCAGGCGGCTTATCAGACGCCATCCGGTGGCATCGACGTCGGCGACCAGCCCACCGTCAAGCCGCGATAGGGATCGCTGGGGCAAAAGAACAGCGAGAACTCCATCTGCATTACTTTGCGGTTGTTTTCGGAAGCGTACTGCGGCCGGATTTCGAAGTCCAGCATGTCGTAGGCCGCCTGCTGCTCGATGTATGGGAAGATGAGGTTCATCCAGATGCCGATCTGGCCGTTCCAATCGCAGTGTTCCGAGCTGCTCCCGGGTGGATATGGCACGTAGCCGGCATTCCAACTCCCACCGTGGATCTCCGCCGGGGGAAACACCCCGTGCGCGCTTTCGTAGCTCATCAGCCCCAAGGCGATCTGCTTGAGATTATTGCCGCACTGCATCCGTCGAGCCGCCTCGCGTGCCGATTGCACCGCCGGCAGCAGCAGCGCAATCAAGATACCGATGATGGTGATGACCACCAAGAGTTCCACAA
The DNA here is from genome assembly GCA_030607895.1 of Pirellulales bacterium. Lineage (GTDB taxonomy): Bacteria > Planctomycetota > Planctomycetia > Pirellulales > Thermoguttaceae > JAUWJC01. Next base: position 5,766 of record JAUWJC010000179.1, on the reverse strand, counting down.
GCGTAAAGCCGCGGTTGCCTCGAATCGGACGCATCGTTTCCCTACTCACGGCTGAGAGGTCAGTTTCAGATCGATCACGTTGTCCCTCTCCGGCTTCACTTCGGCCGTCAGGGTGGACGTGTATGGATTGTGGTACCGCGACGGGATGATCGACGGCGGATTGGAATTCGTCTCGGGCATCTGCTGCGGGGCGTGGACGCGGATCTTGTGCCATCCGATCATCGCACCTTTGACGCCGGCCGTGTTGATTTCGTAACGGCCATCGGCATCGATATCGACCACGCCGGCCGGACCGCGAGTTCCCTTGGAGCTATCAGGCATAAACTGTACCAAGCCGCGGGGCAACGGCCGCCCGTCGAGCGTGACCGTTACCTTCACCTCGGCCATCGGCGGCAACTCCCCGCGGTGACCGCACCCGGCCGGCACGGCACACGCCAGGCAGCCGACGACGAGGACCAGCGGCCAGCGAACGCTATCGCCGTCAAGGGTGTCTCTGATCCGCTGTTTCGGTCTTCGATTCATGTGGGGTGGCGCCCTTGGCCGAAAAAGGGACCAGGTTTAATTTGCCGCCTGCGGCCCGGAGGGTGCTTCGCACAAATTAAACCTGGTCCCTTTTTCGGCGACGTTCAAAAACACACATGGCGATTGCACAACGCAACCACATCTGCTATTATCCAGAAAGGATATTCCCCGCACAAGCAGGAATCCGCGCTTTATTGGAATTGACCTCATCTGGCGCGCGATTTGACATATACTGAATGAGGAAGGGTGGCCCATGGCGACGCAACCGGCCAATCTGACTCCCATGAGAACCGTCACGGAGTTGCGGGCCGTGATCGACGGGTTTGCCGCGCGGCACGCTGCCACCCGCGTCGCCGGCGGGGCGGATTCCGGGCCGCTGCTCGGCGCGTTTGCCGAGATGCAGGAAGCGGCCCGGGTGGGCGACTACGATCGTGTCGCCAAGGCGGACCGGCGACTGCACGTGACCATCGTTCAACTGGCCGACGTCCAAGGCCTGGCCAAAGTCTGGGAGACGGTGGCCGCACGGCTCGACGCTTTTCGGCGCGAGACAATCCAGCTCTGCTGGCCCGACCTGAACGTGCTGTTCGAAGGGCACCGGGCGATGGTGGATGCCATCTGCGCCGGCGATGAAAACGCCGCCGAAGACGCCGCCAAGACACACCTGGACGCCGTCTGGTACCGCCTGGCCGAGCAAGCCGACGACGGCTCGTTACCCGACGACCCGCTGGCCCGGACGCGCACCTACCTGGCCTTCCACCTGCAAGAGCCGATTCGGCTGGAGTTCCTTGCGCGATACGTTGCCAAGACGAGTACGGGCCATCTTTCGCGGCTGTTTCGGCAGGAACACGGGGTGAGTTTCACCAGATACCTGCGCGAGTTGCGGATGCACAAGGCGGTCGAGTTACTGCTTCGCTCACGTCAGCCGATCGGACGGATCGCGGCGTCGGTCGGCTACGAGGACGGCTCGCGTTTCGCCCAACATTTTCGCAAACGCTTTGGCCTCAGCCCCCGAGCGTATCGCAGCCGCTTTGGGCACTAGCAGATGTACGGTGCGTGAAACGCACCGGTCCTCTTACCGGAACGATTCCAGCAGCCGCTTCTTTTCGGCGTCGAGTACTATGGGGAGCTTGATGTAGTTGGTTAGTGCGATTGCGCGGCTTTTGTGCGCGCGTACTCGGCGGGTGTTTCCGCGGATGGGCGCGGTCAGCAGCAGGCTCTTGTCGCGGTCGATCGAGTCCATGGTCCGTCGCAAGCCGTCGATGCGGCCCAGCTCCCGGTCGTAGCGGTTCTCGGTATCCGCCTTGCGCTGCCTGACGGCTGCCGTCCGCTCGCGGAGTCCTGCCAGCCGGGTGTCTTGCCCGGCCAGTTCGGTACGTTGCCGGGCGCGGATGATTTCCCATCTCGAGATTTCGTCGAGCAGGTGACGGCGTTCTATCGGATTGGTGTCCGGGTGTTCGACCCGATCGATCAATTTGGCAATTCGGCTATCGACAACGGCCAATTCTCGCCGCAGCCCGACCGCGCGCGTTCCGGCGGTGCGCAGTTCGGCAAGCGCTTCCCGTTCTTGCTTGGTGATCTCGTCGATCTCGGCCTTGCGTTTTTCGAGCAACTCTTCGCGACGGCCTTCCATGGCGGCGAGTTGCGCGGCCGCCTCTTTGCGTCGGCGGTCGAGTTCCTCGATTCGCATCCCTCTTCGTTTTGCCTCCGCGCGGATTGCTTCCGCCTTGAGCGAGTCGGTCCGTTCGGTTTGGTTGGAAAGCCGGCCGATGATGTCGTTCCGGCCACGGTCGAAGGCCGCCTTTTCCGAGTCGGTCATCTTGGCCGTGATGCTCCGCACGTCGTCCGGCCGAAGCGTCGGGCGCGTCTGCTGTTTGGCTATCCCTTCCAGGTACCCGCACATACGGCCGAGGAACTCGGCCACCTCTTGACGTTGCGTATGCGGAATCTTGCTCGACTGCCGCGAGGATAGGAACTTGCGGAGTTGGCGCATCTCGGCCACGGCGGTGCCGTACCGTTTGGTGAGCGTGGAAAGCCAAATCTTGACCTCCCATGCGTCGAGGTTATCCTTGCCATCGTTCTTGCTCTTGCCAAGAACATCCTCGAGCAACTCGGCCGCTTCGCGGTAATGACGGTGTTTCAGTTGAACCAAGACATAGGCGTAGCCGACACGGCCGTCATCCGGCGCCAACTCTTGCAACCGTTCGAACTGTGCTTTTGCTTCGGCCCTCGTCTTGAGCGATTTACCCAATTCGAACAGCTTGGCGACTTCCCGTTTGAGTTGTGCGTCGTCGGTTTGCGCAAGGACGGGCACATCTACGGGACCCAGAACAAGCAACACCGCAACGGCAATATGCATCCGAGACACGGCAATTCTCCTTGCCATGAAAATGGCGATTGCAGATTGGAGACCAGCGACGAGCCCCCCGTGCAAGGGATCGTGTCCTTATGTTATCAGGTTATTGCAAACCGCACAATGAGAGCCGAAAAAGGGACCAGGTTTAATTTGCCGGAACGGCCCGAAGGGTGCTTCGCACAAATTAAACCTGGTCCCTTTTTCGGTCCGGTTTACCCCCACCACAGAGTGGATTTCGTCAATTTTTCTCCCCTGATCGTCAAAACACTTGCAATCACGCGCGTCTTATGCTTATATTACCAACAGTGGCAATGCACTGGGCGTTGCGTTTGTTCGTGGCAGTAGCATACGCCGACGTAGCGCCCGTCTCGGAGCCGGGCAGCCTGGTCCTTCTTGTGGCAGCCGGTTTTTGCCTCCTGCTGATCGGTGCCGGTCGCAGGATGCGGCGTGGATTAGTATTGTGACGGTAGCCCGTTTTGTTTTTGTCCGTCGGCAGGTATCGGAGGAGAACCGGGGGGACCGGCCACGAGGAATTGCTCTCAAGCACGCCGGATGCATCGTATTCGTGGCGATGTTGTTCTTCGGCTGCGGGCTACGGGGGCCCGGCTATCCCGCCACGCGGCTTGAGGGAGCGGTAACCGTCGACGGCAAGCCGCTGGCGACCGGGAGCATTCAATTCCTGCCACAGGACACTGCCCAGGGTCCGGCGGTGGGTGCCGTGGTGGCGGATGGTCGTTACGCGGCGGACGACGTGCCGCTGGGTAAAGTCCGGGCAATTGTGACCTCGGTGCGAAAGGGCAAGCGGTTGCCCGACGCCGCCGACATACCCGTTTGGGAAAGCGAGAACTTGATTCCCCAGCGCCATCGCGGCGGCATTTTGATTGACGTCGGCGCGGACTAGGTGATTCAAGACTTCAAGTTGTGAGTGGAGGCAGCCATGCAACGGAAAGCCTGCCGATTCTTCCCCCGGCCCCTACACGGTTTTACGCTGGTCGAGTTATTGGTGGTAATCACGATCATCGGCATCCTGATCGCTTTGTTATTGCCGGCCGTGCAGTCAGCCCGGGAGGCAGCCCGGCGGATGCAGTGCGGCAACAACCTCAAGCAACTCGCCCTGGGGATGCACAACTACCATGCGGCCAAGGAAGAGTTGCCGTTCGGCGCGATACGGTTCGTCGGCGACGAGGCGGAAGATGCTGTTCGGGGAAGTGCTTACGTCCACGACCATGGTTGGTACAGCCAGATGGGCCCTTATATCGAGCAGCAGGCCTGGTACGATTCGATCAACTTCAACAAGGTGATGTTCGATGCAGGCAAGGGTTTTGGCAATATCGAACCTCGTAAGTACCGCATGGCCGTATTCGGCTGTCCTTCGGACCGGCCCAACTGGGCCCATCACGGGCACCCCACCTACGAACGAGTGAAAGCGAACTACGCGGTCAACTTCGGCAACACGAACTACGGCCAGCAGGACGTTTCGGACGTGACGTTCAAGGGAGCGCCTTTTAGTTACCGGCGGAGTTCCCGGTTCGCCGATATCCGCGACGGCCTGAGCAACACACTGATGATGGCCGAAATCATCACTACAATCGGCGACACGAATCCACCCCACCCGTCCACCGGCTGGTCGGGGCCGCTCAGCGAAACGATGGCCAGCGAAGGTGGCCAGGTCTTTACCGGCTGGTTGACGCCGAACTTCTCCGGTTCCGACCTGGTGGTCCGCAAATGCCCGTTGCCCGAAAACCTCAACGGCATCCCCGCCTGCGACCTCATCGGCCAATACGGCGATACTCCCCTGCAAGCATTTGCCGCCCGCAGCCAGCACTCCGGCGGAGTGAACGCCTCGTTGTGCGACGGGTCGGTTCGCTTTTTCGGCAACTCGATCGATCTGGAAGTGTGGCGGGCGTTGTCGACGGCAATAGGTGGCGAGCCGATCGCGGGCGACGGCCGTTGAGACATAAATTGTCCTTGATACCTCAAACTGTAAGGAGGGGAGTAAGGACCTGCAAGACAATAAGTTACCGAATTATCGCATGGAACGAGGATGGATTTCGTAGTTCCATTCGCCATGGAACTTTCCTGACTCTACCGTTTTCTATGTGAATGCTCTGGAACCGCACCGACAGTGGTTGTCCCAAGTTCGTGAAGCCGGTTGAATGGCTTGATCCGGCGTTGAATTCGCACACAAATGCACTTTCTTGCCATCAATCTGGATAAGACAGTGAGGCCAGGGGGTTTTGGTTCCCCGAGAACAACTGAACCCATGTCCACACATAGAAAACGTTAGTGTCAGGATCATTCATCAGCAACTACCTGCAAACGCTGGTCGAGTTGCCGATTAAGAACATCATCCCCGTGTTTCTAAAGAACTCCGACTGGAAAATGGCGCTGGTCCTTGAGCCAATCCAGTGGCAGAAAGACGAGTTCAGCAAGACGGGCGCGAACAAAGTGCCGAAAGATTCCATCGGAGTCTACGAACTGCTGGGCAACGGTGACGCCGTGCTGCGAGTTGGCGAGGGCAAAATCAAGGAACGATTCAATGCCCACCTGAGCGACAAACGGTTTTCACCGCCTACGGTGAAGGCGTTTCGCTACGTGGCGTTGGATGATTCTGACGACGGCAAGATTATGGAGAAAGTGCGGATAGCGGAGTACGAAGCTGAGACCGGCGTCTTGCCACGATTTCAAGAGATACGAGCCTAGCCACCCAAGTCCACCCCGTGCCCGACACCCAGATCCAACAGCCGTCCTGTTAACTGATAACTGATAGGAATTTGAATCAGCCCTGTAGGTGTGACCCCAGGTTCCACCCGCAGTTCTACCAGTTCCACCCCCCAGTTCCACCCCAGTTCCAGTTACGAACACCCCTCATCCCTCATCCCTCATCCTTC
>JAUWJC010000302.1 GCA_030607895.1 Pirellulales bacterium | reverse complement strand
GGATTTGCTCTCCTGGTGAACGTGGCACTTGAGGCTAGCCTCGTTTGGAGTGAACTGCTCACCCCGGGGTTGCGTATTGCTGCCTGGGTGGCGGTGTCGGGTTTTTGGGGTGTTTCGGTGGTTTTCGGCTATTGGTTCATCCGGCACCAGCCGCACGATCATCGGGAGGAAACAGAAAGCGAGTTCGGCCAGGCACAGAACCATTACCTCGAAGGAGATTGGTTCCAGACACAACGCATTCTGGGAAATCTGCTTCGGCGCGATCCTCGGGACCTGGAAGCCCGATTGATGCTGGCTACAATGCTCCGCCATACCGGCCGGCTCGATGAGGCCAACAGACAACTCGACCAAATCGAACTGATCGAGCACTCCCGGCAGTGGGAACTGGAAATCAACCGCGAGCGGCAATTGTCGGCCGATGCACGAAAGAACACGGAAATGTAGGAAATGTAGTTGTCAGTTATCAGTTATCAGTTGTCAGTACGAGCCGTCCCAATAAATCCGCAACGTGGGTTGCAATGAGCTGTCGGCTATCAGCCCGAAACCCCGTAAGAAACGCCATTTTACAGCGGCTGAAAACTGAAAACTGAAAACTGAAAACCGATAACTAATAACTGATAACTGAAAACCGATAACTAATAACTGAAAACTGATAGAGGCAGTAATGTACGAGCGATTCACCGACCGCGCCCGAAAGGTCATGCAACTGGCTAACCAAGAGGCGCAGCGGTTCAACCACGAATACATCGGGACCGAACACGTGCTCCTTGGGCTGATCAAGGAAGGAAGCGGTGTGGCGGCCAACGTGCTCAAGAACCTCGATGTCGATCTCCGCAAAATCCGCCTGGAAGTCGAGAAGCTGGTCCAGAGCGGCCCCGACATGGTCACCATGGGAAAGCTGCCACAAACGCCCCGGGCGAAAAAGGTCATCGAGTACTCGATGGAAGAGGCCCGGAACCTCAACCATAACTACGTCGGCACTGAGCACATCCTGCTGGGGCTATTGCGGGAGCAGGAAGGCGTGGCCGCCCAGGTGTTGATGACCCTCGGACTCAAGCTGGAAGATGTCCGCGAGGAGGTACTCAACCTGTTGGGACACGGTGAAGGGGAGGAAGACGCTGGCCGGCCGGCCGGTGTTGGCGGGTCGGGTGAACCGCAGCGAAGCGGCAAGTCGAAAACGCCCGCCCTGGATAGCTTCGGCCGCGACCTGACCGAACTCGCCCGGCAAAACAAGCTCGATCCGGTCATCGGCCGGGAGGATGAAATCGAGCGGACCATGCAGATTCTCGGCCGGCGAACCAAAAACAACCCGGTTTTGTTGGGTGAGGCCGGCGTGGGGAAAACGGCCATCGTCGAAGGCTTCGCTCAACAGGTAGTCGAGGGTAACGTACCCGAATTGCTCATGGACCGCCGAATCGTCGTGCTCGACCTGGCCATGATGGTGGCCGGCACGAAGTACCGCGGACAGTTCGAGGAGCGAATCAAGGCGGTTATGAACGAAGTTCGCCGCGCCAAGAACACGATCCTCTTCATCGACGAGTTGCACACCTTGGTGGGTGCCGGCGGGGCGGAAGGCGCCATCGACGCCTCGAACGTGCTGAAGCCGGCCCTCTCGCGAGGCGAAATCCAGTGCATCGGCGCTACAACGCTCGACGAGTACCGAAAGTACATCGAAAAAGATAGCGCGTTGGATCGCCGCTTCCAGGTGGTTATGGTCGAACCGTCCAGCAAGAAGGAGACCATCGATATTCTCAAAGGGCTTCGCGACCGTTACGAGAAGCACCACCACGTGCAAATTACCGACGACGCGGTGGCTGCGGCCGTCGAGCTTTCCAGCCGCTACATCACCGGCCGCTGCCTGCCCGACAAGGCAATCGACGTAATCGACGAGTCGGGCGCCCGGATACACTTGAAGTCGATGACCCGGCCTCCCAACCTGAAAGAAATCGACGAAGAGGTCGAGCGGCTCAACAAGGAGAAGGAAGAAGCGGTGGCCGGCCAGGATTTTGAAAAAGCCGCCGCACTGCGCGACCAGGCCGATAAGCTCAAGGACAAGAAGCGGGCTATTACCAACGAGTGGCGCGAGAAATCGCGCGAAACCGACGGCGTAGTGGACGAGGACGTCATCGCCGAGGTGGTTTCCAAAATGACCGGCATCCCGCTGACGCGGATGACCACCGAGGACTCCATGCGGCTGATGAAGATGGAAGAGGAACTTCACAAGCGTGTGATCAGCCAGGAAGAGGCGATCAAGTCGATCTCGAAGGCGGTTCGCCGCAGCCGCAGCGGCCTGAAAGACCCCAAGCGGCCCACCGGCAGCTTCATCTTCGCCGGACCTACCGGCGTGGGAAAAACGCTCCTGGCAAAGGTCCTGGCCGAGTTCATGTTCGGCGACGAAGACGCCCTGATCCAACTCGACATGAGCGAGTACATGGAGAAACATAACGTCAGCCGGCTGGTCGGGGCGCCTCCGGGATACGTGGGCTACGAAGAGGGCGGCCAGTTGACCGAGAAAATCCGACGCCGACCTTATGCCGTCGTGCTCCTGGACGAAATCGAAAAAGCGCATCCCGACGTCTTCAACATGCTCCTGCAAATGATGGAGGAAGGCCGGCTTACCGATAGCTTCGGCCGTAACGTCGACTTCCGAAACACAATCGTCATCATGACCACCAACGCGGGAGCCGAGGCGATCAAGAATGAAGCGGCCTTCGGCTTCCAAAAACCCGACGACGACGCCTCCTACGAAAACATGAAGGAACGCGTCCAGGAACAGATCGAAAAGGTCTTCCGGCCGGAATTCCTCAACCGCGTGGACGACGTGATCGTCTTCCGCCACCTCACCGCCGACGACCTGTGCGAAGTGATCGAGTTGGAGTTGGCAAAGGTCCGCGAGCGGCTCGAGGAGCGGGGACTCACGCTGGTGCTCTCCGACGAGGCCAAGCAGTTCCTCGTCAAACGAGGCTCGAACCTCGATTTCGGCGCCCGGCCGCTGCGGCGGGCAATCGAGAACTGCGTCGAGGATCCGCTCTCCGAGGAACTACTCAAGGGCGAGTTCCAGGGTATGGATACCATCACGGTTGCGGTCAAGGAAGCCGGCGACAAGAAGCAACTCTTCTTCAAGGCATCGAGCAGCGAGCCGGCAGAGGATCCACCGCCGGTCGGCGCCGCGGCCAACGGCGGCGGTTCGTCGGGCGAATCCTCCTCGGGACCCGAGTAGTCGCTTACGGCTTCGCAACTGCCTACACCGCGCCATTTGCCTCTCTTGACTAGGCCGCAAAGTTCACTCAAGCGGCAGTGTCTCTGCGACGAAGTAACAAGGGGGTTCCCGCGCCCGGATTGCTTCTTGCGAAGCCGCAAGCGGCCACTACCAACTATCAACTATCAACTATCAACTATCAACTATCAACTACCATGTCCGCCGGTTCCAACATCCCGACAGTCGATTTGTCGCGCGGCTCCGCCGGGCCGCTGGACGGATTGGGGGGCTGGGTAGCCGACGTCGGCGAGAGGGTGGGCGAGTGGGTAACCGGCTTGGGCAGCATGGCCGTTTTCTCGATGCGGACGCTCCGCTGGCTGCTCTTCCGACTGCCCCCCAAAGAGACAATTCTGCCGAACTTCTACCAGATCGGCGTGTTGAGCTTGCCGGTGATCGCGCTTACCGGTACGTTCATTGGAATGGTGCTGGTGGCGCAAAGCTACGAGCATTTTCGTCAACTCGGCATGCAAACGCAGCTTGGGGCAGTGATCAACATGTCGCTGGTGCGCGAGTTGGGTCCGGTTCTGGCCGCGACCATGCTGGCAGGCAGAGTGGGCAGCTCGATGGCCGCCGAGTTGGGCACCATGCGCGTAACCGAGCAGATCGACGCCCTGGCGAGCATGGGAGCCAATCCAATCCACTACCTGGTCGTGCCCCGCTTCCTCGGCTGTCTGGTGTTGATTCCCACGCTGGTGATCATGGCCGATTTCATGGGCGTGGTCGGGGCGTTTTACTACGGTGTCTACTTGAAGGGGATCGACGCGCACCACTACCTGGAAAACTCGCGGAACTTCGTGGGCAACTTCGACCTGTTCGTGGGAGTGTTCAAAAGCCTCTTCTTCGGCGCGGCCATCGCCCTGATTGCCTGCCATCGCGGCTTCCATTGCGATCCGGGTGCCGAAGGCGTGGGCCGGGCGGCAACCTCCTCCTTCGTATGCTCGTTCGTGGTGATATTGCTCTTGGACTTGATGTTAGGCATCATGCTCGACGGAATCTACTACTCCATCTGGCCCGACGCCGCCGCCTCGATCATGCAATAAATTGGGAGTTCAGGAATTCAGGCGTTTAGGGGTTTAGGGGTGCGGGAGAAACCGCTTGCGGCTTCGCAACCCTAACCGCAACCGCAACCAAAGTACTCATCTCGCTCCGCGAGATGGAGCTTCGTCTCGCGGAGCGAGACGGATACTTGTTAGCCAATTCCGCTCGTCTAAGCGATGATTACGGACCCCACTGAACAAACGACCGATCCTTATGCACCGCTGGTCCGGATAGAACGGCTGAGCGTCGATTTCGGGCGGTTGGCGGTGCTGCGCGACATCAGCCTGAACATTCCGCGCGGTCAGACCCTGGCGGTGATCGGCGAGAGCGGCTGCGGAAAGACGGTGTTTTTGAAGACGATCATCGGGCTACTTCGGCCCACGCGCGGTGCGGTCTTTTTCGACGGGCGGAACCTGGCCGAACTAAACGAGCGTGAACTCACCCGGCAGCGAATCCGCTTCGGGTTCCTCTTCCAGCAGGCCGCACTATTCGACAGCATGACGGTTGCCCAAAACGTCTCCTTTCCCCTCAGGCAGCATACGGCAACACCCGACCGCGAAATATCCGAAATCGTCCTCGCCCGGTTGGCCGAGGTGGGGCTGCCCGAAGACGTGCTCGCGAAACGGCCCGCGGAGTTGTCGGGTGGTATGCGCAAGCGGGTGGGGCTGGCTAGGGCAATGGCCTTGGAGCCGGAAGTCATCCTTTACGACGAACCGACCACCGGCTTGGACCCGATCATGGGCGATGTAATCAACGAGCTAATCATCAGCACCAGACGGCGCCATCCGGTTACCAGCGTGCTGGTTACACACGACATGCGCACCGCGCGGAAGGGGGCCGATCGGATCGTCATGCTCTTTCCGCTAAGCCGGCTCCGCCCGGACGAACCGCCTATAATATGCGCCGCCCCCCCCCGCGAAATCGACACGGCGGCCGATTCCCGTGTCGGACAGTTCGTACGCGGCGAGGCGGGCGAACGCCTGATGGAAATGCGCCTACAAAAAGCTGAAAGCTGAAAGCGGAAAGCGGAAGGCGGAAGGTGGAAGGTGGATAACTATACTCGCGGTGGTCAATCATTGCGGTTTTGCTATCAGCTACCGCTATCTGGAGACATTTCCGACTCAAAGCTGACTGCTGAAAGCTGACTGCTCTGTCCCCTAAAAGCGCGATCTTCTCCCGTGCTGGGTATAACCACTGACCACTGACCACTGACCACTGACCACTGACCACTGACTACTGACCACTGACTACTGATAGCCAAGTTCAATGTTGCAGATTTTTTCGGATGAGCCATATATGGAGCATGAACACATCGGCGTCGTCTTC
>JAUWJC010000407.1 GCA_030607895.1 Pirellulales bacterium | reverse complement strand
CAACTCTCAACTCTCAACTCTCAACTACTTCGGTCCGCTCATGCCGCCGTCTTTTCGGATCCGCCAGAAGTGGAGCCCGATCAGAAAGGCGGCCAAGAGTGGGATGGCCACGCAGTGGAGCACGTAGAAGCGGTTCAAGGTTTCTTCACCTACGACTCGGGCGCCCAGCAAGGCGAAGCGGCTGTCGGAGCCGCGGGTTATCATGTCTACTCCACCTACCGAAAGCAGTTGTTGCCCGGGACCTTCGTGACCGACCAGCGGCACCGCCCTGGCCATGTTCGAGCCAACCGTAATTGCCCACATCGACAACTGGTCCCAGGGCAGCAGGTACCCGGTGAACGAAAGCAGCAGCGTCAGCACAAGCAGTATCACGCCGATTACCCAGTTGAACTCTCGGGGCGGCTTGTAACTGCCGGTAAGGAACACGCGGTACATGTGCAGCCAGACGGTGATTACCATGGCGTGGGCTCCCCAGCGGTGTATTTCGCGGAGGATACCCAACGAGACCACGTCGCGCAGGGCGAGCATGTCGTTGTACGCCCACTCGAGCGTGGGCCGATAGTAGAACATCAACAGCACGCCGGTGATCGTCTCGATCACGAACAGGTAGAAGGTGATCGCGCCCATGTACCAGGTGAAACTTGGGCGGATGGCGTGTTTCTGGATCGACACCGGGTGGATATGGAGGACGAAATTACTCAGCACGGCCAGAATGCGGCCGCGCCGATCCACCGGGGCCGGGTGCCGAAAGATGCTCTTCCAAAGCTGCGAGTTGCGTATCTTGTCGCCAAGCGGCATGTCTATTAGGCTGTTAGGGATGTTGGACGAACCGCTTGCGGCTTCGCAGGGCGCCGGCAAACCGTTCATGGCACCAAATGCGAAGCCGCAAGCGGCTCAACTCTAAACTCTCAACTCTAAACTCTAAACTGGAATAAAGCAGGCCGTGTCGTTCCACTGCCCCAGTTCTTCCTGGAAAATCTTGCTCTTGTTTACTTCCAACTGTCCGTCGTCGGCGATCCGGATTGCATGGCGTTCCAGCGGCCTGGGGGCGGGACCTTCGTAGTTTATGCCGTTCTTGTAAAACCCGCTACCGTGACAGGGGCACTTGAACTTCTGGTCGTTCTCCTGCCACAAGACGATGCATCCCAGGTGTGTACAGATCGTGCTCAGCGCGAAAACCTGCCGCTTGCCCTGATACTCGCCGCTGATTACCCAAACGCCGTACTGTTCTTTGAACCGGGTTTCCACGTGGCCGGGTGGGTAGTCGCCGGGAAAACCGACGCTGAACCGCGTGGGTGGCTCGGTGACGATGTTCGGCCACATAAACCGGCCGCACGCCGCCGCCCAAAGCCCTCCGGCAGCACCCAAAGCCGCAAAGCCCAAACCCAAAATCGAACCGAACACCGCGCGAAACAACCCGCGGCGAGTCTTCTTCCGTACCTTGTCATCCGCCGATTCAGCGGATGATCGCTCATCTGGAAGATTTTCTGCCATGGATACAACCTCGTAAAAAGGCCACGGGAACCGCTCGCCGGGGAGGGACCGACGCGAGCCGGCTCCATCCGATGGGGATGGTCGGGCAGGGCCACGGCACGCTTGCCAACAGCATACATCTTTTATCGTCCACCGCGAAAGACTTGTCAACCCACCTTTTCGCGGGGTCGGGAAAAGCCGACCACGCCGGTCACTTCCGTATCCCCCGAACAGTGGCTAGAATCAACAGCCCTGGGCCTTTTTCGGACGCACAAACAGCCATAAACAGCGAGGATTGTTGGCATGAACGTACTGATAATCGGCGGCGGCGGGCGGGAACACGCCTTGGCTTGGAAGATTGGGCAGAGTTCCCGGGTGGGCCGGGTGTTCGTTGCCCCCGGCAATGCGGGCACGGCCATGGATGCCGAAAATATCAACATTGCGGCCGACGAGTTCGCCGAGCTAATCAATTTCGCCAAACAGAATAAGGTCGAACTGACCGTTGTCGGGCCGGAAGGGCCGCTGGCCGCCGGGATCGTCGATGCCATGGAGCAGGAAGGACTCCGCGTGTTCGGTCCAGGCAAGGCGGCCGCCGAATTGGAAGCCAGCAAGGTCTTCTGCAAAAACCTGCTACGCGGCGCCGACGTGCCCTCGGCCGATTACCAAACCTTCGACGACGCCGATCGGGCAATCAAGTTCCTCGAAGATAGAGAAGATATGCCCATCGTTGTCAAGGCCGACGGACTGGCCGCCGGAAAAGGCGTTATCGTCTGCCCCGGCCGCGATGAAGCCCTGGAGGCCGTACGCCGGATCGGCCAAGAAAGGGCATTCGGAGCGGCCGGCGACCGGCTGGTTATCGAGGAGCGGCTAGACGGCCAGGAGGCAAGCGTGCTGGCGCTGACCGATGGCAAGACAATCGTCACGCTTCAGCCGGCCCAAGACCACAAGCCGGCTCACGACGGCGACACGGGTCCCAACACGGGCGGCATGGGCGCTTATTGTCCCGCGCCGTTGGTCGACGACGAAACACTACACTGGATTGAAGAGCACGTGCTGGTGCCCACCGTCCATGCGATGAAGCGGGCCGGCCGGTCGTTTCGCGGTGTGTTGTACGCCGGCTTGATGATGACCTACCAAGGCCCGAAGGTGCTTGAGTACAACGTCCGCTTCGGCGATCCGGAATGCCAGCCGCTGTTGATGCGGCTGAAGACCGACCTGGTCGAACTGTTGGAAGCGACCGTGGAAGGCCGGCTCGACAAACTGGGGCCCTTGGAGTGGGACCCGCGACCGGCCGTATGCGTCGTGATGGCCAGCGAAGGTTATCCGGGCAGCTACACGACAGGACATCCCATCCGCGGCCTGGACGAGGCGGCCAAGCTGCCCGACGTGAAGGTCTTCCACGCCGGCACGAAGAAGGCTGACGGCCGGGTGGTTACCGCCGGAGGCCGGGTGCTGAACGTCACCGCGCTGGGCTCCAGCATCGCCAATGCCAAGCTCAACGCCTACACGGCAGTCAAGTGCATCCGCTGGGACGGCGCCTGGTGCCGAAAGGATATCTCCGACAAAGCGCTGGTGTAACACGTAGGGTGGGTCGAGCGCAGCGAGACCCACGCGGAGAACTCAACCCAGTCTACGACTCGGTAGCCCACAATAGAAAGAGGCCTAACGTGACTCATCAACCGCTCAACACGGAAGAGGTGTACGATGAACTGAGGCATGCCATCCTCGAAAAGCTGAGGCAAGGCACGGGACGAGACGGGACGTGGCAGTTTGAGATCGGATCTAATGAGGTCTCAGTGCTATTGCCCGAATTCGAGAATCCGGATCGTTACGAACAAGAATTGGGATCTCTTGTGTGCCAGATATACCACGAGTTGTATCTGGAACGAATCATTGCTCCTGGTGTGGGTCAACTCAATTCGACGGGCAGGATGGAATGGCCCTGGTATCGTCTAACCGACCACGGTAAACGAGTTCTACAGACAATCGAGTACTCCCCCTACGACCCGAACGGATATTTACGCAGATTGAGGGAAGAGATTCCAGACATTGACGAGACAATCATCCGGTATCTCGAAGAGTCCCTACGCTGCCTGCGGATGGACTGCCTCCTCGCGGCGGCGGTGACAATCGGTTGTGCTGCCGAGAAGGCGATGCTTCTCCTGATCGAACGGTTTGGGGAAACGATCTCTGATCCCGCGAAGAAAAAGAAGTATGAGAAAGCCACGAGCGATTGGAGGATTAGCAAGAAGTACGAAGCCTTTCGCAAGTGCTTCCAGGACATCATGGAAAAGCTGCCGAACGACCTAGGTCGTCAACGGGAATCGCATCTTGATGGTGCTTTTAACCTGATACGCCGCGTACGCAATTCCGCCGGGCACCCAAGCGGAGAACCCATCACAAGAGAGATGGTCATTGCCAACCAGGCGATATTCCCGGGTTACTGCAAGTACGTGTATTCGCTGATGGATCACTTCGGCAAGGAAGGCGTGAATTCGTAACCTGTGGTAGCAGAATGTAAACCACATTCGCGTGGGTCTCGCTGCACTCGACCCACCCTACGGCTACGGCTCGATCCACCCTACAGTTGTTACAGTTGCGAAAGGTGCTTGTCATGTCCTGGTACCGGCGGTTATACGTGCCGGGTGGGACGTACTTCTTCACGGTCGTCACTTATCGTCGGCGACCGATGCTTACGGAGCCGCCCACCAGGGCGCTTCTGCGAGAGGCCTTTTGTGAGATCAAGCGGAAGTGGCCTTTCGAGATCGTTGCCATTGCACTACTGCCCAACCACCTCCACACAGTGTGGACCCTGCCGGCCGGCGACGACAATTACTCGCTCCGCTGGAGACGCATCAACGCCGATTTCCGCGGCCCCTTAATTCAATGAAGAAATGGATATTCAGGTGTACACATACCGAATGCGACGGTTGCCTAGCCAGGGGAT
>JAUWJC010000308.1 GCA_030607895.1 Pirellulales bacterium | reverse complement strand
TAACATGGGTTGTCACGTGTCACCCAAGAACTCGTCGCTTTGAACCAGGCCTCAGTTACTGACTACTGATAACTGATAACTGATAACTCCATCCCAAAACCGCAGTTTGTGACCGCGTCGAGTATACTTCACCACAAAAGCGCAATCCTTGACCTCGTAGAGTACAACCGCTGAAAGCTGATAGCTGAAAGCTGATAGCTACCCAGGTGGACATCTACTTCCGCCGTGGAGCCGGCGTGGGCTGGCCGGTTCTGCTGGCTGGGGCGGCCGGCCGCCGATCGACGGTTCGTAACGGCTTGGTGGTTGGCAGAGCCGTTTCGCCGCCTCGAGGGTTCGAGGCCGTGCGTGAAACTGCTTTGGTGTTATAGAAGAAGGTTGTTTCTTCGCCGACCAGGCGGCTACCCAGCGGTTTGCAATAGACTTCCGCGCGGAAGACATGATTTCCGGCCGTTTGTGCACGTGCCGTGATCTTCAGCACGATGTCCCGTCCGGCCGGCAGCGAGCGAATCGCATCGAAAACAACTTGCCCCCCACCGATCTTGTGCCGACCACCCTCGACGGCGACCGGCTCGATGCCTTGGGAGAAATAGGCTATCACCTCGACGTTCTCGGCGCTTGTGGTGCCTCGGTTCTTGATTCGCAACTCGTAGACGGTGTCCTTGCCCACGGGAATCGGTCCGGCCGGATCGCTCACGTCGAGTGCCAGGTCGGCCATTGCCTCGACCTGCGTGACGGCGGTGCCCGAAGCAGTCAGTTCACCCGCGGCGGTGGAGAGCACTTCCAACCGGCTCAAGCCGGCCAGGCCGAGATGACACTTCAACAGCAATACTTGTTCCGCCCCGGGGGCGAAGGTATCCAAGCTCCAATTCACCTTTCTTTGATCCGCTCCCGCCTGGCCGCCGCGCTCGCTTGAAATGTACTTGGCACCCGGCGGAATGGTGGCGGTGATTTTCAGGTTCTCGGCCGGGGCGTTACCCCGATTGCTCAGGTGAATCCGGTAGGTAACCTGACTGCCGACATATTGAACCTTCGGCCCTTCAACCGCCACTTGCAGTTCCGCGCGGCGGACCAGGATCTTTTCGGCCAATTCGGCATGGACTCCGTTGTCAGCGCGCAGTTCGACCTTAACCGTGAGACTACCCAGTTGTCGGGCCGTCACCTCTACCTCGATGACTTTCTTCTCTCCGGCGGCCAGCGTCCCCAGCCCGTGGGTTGCGGGCGGGTTCTCACCCGGCCCGATCGGCGCCAAGGTAATCATCACGTTCTCCGCGTCGCCGTTGCCGGTGTTGGCCAGTTCCAGTTTGAAGAGTTCCTTATTACCGAAAAGCACTTCTCGTGGGCCGTCCAGTTGCATCGATACCTTGGGCTCCTGGACCTCGATCACCGCTTCCGAGGCAATCGAGCCATAGCTCCACTTGACCGCCAGATCGATGCGGCGGTTCTGGCGAGGGACAATCCTCAAGGTCAGCTTTTCCCGGCCATTGCCCTCCAGCCGGCCGATCTTCCACTCCAACTGCCGGGCCTCCTGGCCGGACGCCGCCAAGTGCGGGGTCCCGGCGCTTGCCTCGGCCCCCAGCACGTCGGCCCACTGGGGAAGATCGATCGTCACCACCGTATCGTCGGCGGCAACCTGGCCCGAGTTCTGAATGGCTACCTCGAATGCCGACTCCTTTCCCACGGCAATCCGCTTCGGCCCGATTGTCTTTACCGCAAGAATCGGGCTCTGGTGGGTGAACACCACTTCATCACCTTGCGCCGATTTCACGCTCTCGCTCAGTTCCCGTTTTCCGACCGGTGCGGTTGGGTCTATCGGATCGACTAAGTTGGGTGCAGTGGTCGATTTCTCAGCCACGGACTCGCCCACGGGATCGGTAACCGGCGTGGTCCGCCTGGCAAGACGGGGAACCTCGATCGCTCCAATATCACCCGATCGCGATGGCGCCAAAGTCGGTGTCTGAGTTGGTGTCTGAGTTGGTGTCTGAGTTGGTGTCTGAGTTGGTGCCGGAGTCGGCGCCAAGGTCGGAACTCCGCTATTTCTCGATCCGGACGCCTGCCGCGGCTCGCCCGAATCGCTCGACTCCAAATCGGTTTCGGCCGGCCGAGCGGCCGGCACGCCTGACCCTTCAGTCGATTCCGCCGGCTTGTCCTGTCCAAACGCCGACCGCCTGAACGTCGACAGTCGCTTGTGCAGCGGACGGGTTGACAGCCCGGTAGATTCAGGTTGCCCCATGGCCGGCTGGCTGGCAGATGAGGCCGATGGCGACGGCTTCGACAATGTCGACCTCGTTGTCTGATCGTCACTAATCCGAGCGTCAATAGACGGATAAGTACCCGAACCGGCCGGCCGGACCACGGCAACCTTCGGCTGGTACGACGATCTGCCGCCGGCCGACTCTCGCGATTGGGACCCCATGATACTGCCGGCACGGCTCGAATCCGCTCTGACGGGCCTCTCACTCGCGGTACGCTTGCGGAACTCCGCGTAGGAAGGTTGTCGCTGCGAACTCGTCTCCTCTCTGGAGTACCCGTTTGCCTGCCTCTCGGAATCCCGGTTGGTTCGCGTTGTCGAGTCCCATTGTGAATTCGCTGGGGACCGCCTCAACGGAAGCAGGCTACCCAGCCCTCCGACCAGATTGCGGCCGAACTTGTCTATTCGCTCGGTCAGCGACCCACGGTCCCTGGAGTCCCACGGCGGCTCCTCCGCTCGGACCACGGATATGAACCAGAGGCCAATTACTGCCACAACGAACAGGCCGATTCGCTTCCGTGTCATATCTATTTCCCGCCCTATCTGGAGCATATTTGCAGATGTGAAGAACACCACCCTCTCGTCAAAGTATCGGATGTACCGATTTTGATGGTTTAGTCAACTTTTCAGAATTGCGCGATTGGCCCGACTTGAATTGATATGCCGCCTGGCCATACAAGAGGCCTTGGGTAATATACGCAAGCAGGGAAGTCGTGACACGTCCCCCAGCCAGTCAAGTGCAAACGCCCGGTGGTTGAGCGCAGCGAAACCCCGGGGTTTCGCTGCGCTCAACCACCGGGCATTCCTGGATATCCCACACCTCCCAAACTGCGCCAGGAAGATGAAGCCGTCCTACGGCTGCCGGCCGTAGTAACTGCTTAGTGCCCTTACCCGCTGCACCACATAGGCCACGACCGCGGCCAGCAGGACCATCGCCACGGCAAAAATGACGTGACGGTCGAAGCTCCTGTCGAAGCCGGCCTGGAGTTGTGGCCGCCAGCGATAGAAATCAATCACCAGCACGCCGTAGGAAATCAGCGACAAGACGGTCATAAACCAGACGAATCGCACTCGGAACCACAGTCCGGACCCGACGATCAACAGCGGGTATCCCACGACCAGCGGGCTGGCCACGCCGTTGGCCACCAGCAACACGGCCAGCAACAACACCGAGTCGAGCGTGCCCCAGCCGAACCGAGCGGGAATCGACCACCGGCTACTATCGAGGAACTGCTGGAAGCCGATCGAGGCGACCGCCCAGACGGCCACCAGGATCGAGATTTTCAGATGGAACGCGGCATCCACCGTCCGACTATAGTAGTTGACCAAGTCAACGGGATAGAAGGCACTCAGCGCCGCGAGTCGGGAAGCCAATGCCGGTTGTCGCCGCGCCCAGCGCCGGAGTCTTTGTCCTGGATGTGGAGGTCGGGCTTCCAGCACTTCGCCCCTGGCAAAACGTTCCAAGTCGTCGGCCAGGGCGTCGGCCGAGGCGTACCGCTGGTCGGGCGATTTGGCCAGGCACTTCAGCGTGATCAACTCCAATTGGCGAGGAATACGCGGATTGAGCCGTCTCGGCAGGGTCGGCTCCCGGGAGAGCACCTGCATCAGCGTATCCAACGGGTTCTGCTCGCGAAACGGCGGCTGGCCGGTCAACAACTCGTAGAGGATCGCTCCCAGGCTGTAAACGTCGCTTGCCGGCCCCACCCGCTCGCGACGGCCGGAGGCCTGCTCCGGCGACATGTAACTGGGTGTGCCGGCAATAACGCCGGTTGCCGTCATTTGCGAGTCGGCCGCGAACACCCGGGCCAACCCGAAATCGGTTACGAATGGCCGCCCACGCGCGTCGAGCAGGATATTCGACGGCTTCAGGTCGCGATGCACGATTCCCTGCTCGTGCAGATGGGCAACGGCCCGGGCGACCGTTGCCACCAGCCCCACGGCGGTGGGTATGTCGATCGGTCCCTGGGCGATCCGTTGGGCGAGGCTGATCCCCTCGACGTACTCCATGGCGAAGAAATGCTGCCCATGCACCTGCCCCACTTCATGGATATGCACGATGTTCGAGTGCTGCAATCGGGCGGCCGCCTTGGCCTCCGTTTGGAAGCGGCGGATGTGTTCGGCCGAGGCCAGGTGGCCGGGCAGTATCATCTTGATTGCCACCGAGCGGTCCAATGCTTTCTGCCGCGCCTTGTAGACCACCCCCATGCCGCCCCGCCCTATCTCGCCGAGCAGTTCGTATGCACCGAAATCACGCGGCATGTCGCCGGCATTGGGTGAAAAGGCGAGCGTTTCGTCTTCGTCCGGCGGAATTGAATCGCGCTGGGGTGCAAGACCATCGAGCACTTCCAGGCAATCCAGCGCGGAGGCCAGTTCCGGATGGTCTTCGAGGAGCACGGCCCGGTCCGGCCGCTCTCCGGCGTGCAACCGCCGCAGGTAATCGTCCAGAAGGTGGAAGGTTTTCGGATGTTGATCTTCCGGCATGATTTGGCCGTGTTTGGTGTCGTGTGGAATGTAAAGCCGCGACCAGTGGTTGCGGTTATGGCTCGTTCGGAAAAAATCGTAACATTACACTTGGCTATTGGCTATCAGCTATCAGCTATCAGCTTTCAGCTATCAGCTTTCAGCTTTCAGCCTAAAACCTCGTAAAAACGCTATTTTCAGCGGCTGATCGCTGATAGCTGATCGCTGATCGCTGATCGCTGATAGCTAACCCATCACTTGCTGAAGCTTGTTGATCGCTCGCATCCACAACATCTGCACGGCGGGGCGAGAGCGTCCCATTTGTTGGGCAACGTCGTTGAAGGAAAGACGCTCGAGGTTCCTGAGCACGATGACTTCCTGGTAGTCGGGCGGCAGCTCGGCCAACGCGGCGGCAACTCGCAACTCGTCGTCCATGCGCAAGAATTCCTGGCTGGGCGTTGGACCGGGTGCCGCCGGCTCGGGCGCGCCATGGACCGGTCCCGTTTCGGCCGGGTCGCGGAAGCGAACCTCGCGGCGGGCCTGGCGCTTGGCCGTGCCCCGGTAATGACGCACGAAGTCGGCCACGTTGTGCGTGAGGATCTTCCGCAGCCAGCCGAGCCACTCCTTCTCCGACAGGCCCTGGAACCGGTCGAAGTCGCGATGTGCTTCCAGCATCGTCTGCTGCACCACGTCCGAGGCGTCGACCTTCACCCGCAGCCAGCTTTCCACCTCGGCGCGGGCGATAAAACGCAAATAGTCGCGGCAGAGCCCAAACAGTTCATCGCGACACGCGGGATCTCCATCTCGCGCCTGGCG
>JAUWJC010000370.1 GCA_030607895.1 Pirellulales bacterium | reverse complement strand
TGCCGGGCCTATTACCGCCTTCGGCGGAAAGGACCGTAAACGGTCCTGTCCATGCCAAATCCACCGTGAGTTGCACGGCTGTAAAACCGTAAATACTCAGGACTTTGCACCCGGAAACGGAAGAGCCAGATATTGCATGGGAGCTGTTTACCGCCGATTGGCACATGGCGACCGAAAGATTGGCCCGCTTGGTATCCGACTTGCTGAGGCATGGTGTTGGATTTTGGCAGGTGAGGTCACACGAGCATGTTGATAGAATCTCCATCTCTTCTGATTACCGATGACGATCAGGCTTTCCGCGAAACGGTCCGCGGGGTGCTGGAGCCGCTCGGGTTCCGCACGCTGTTGGCCGGCGACGGGCAGGAGGCGCTCGATATTGTGCATGCCGAGGAAGTTCACGTGGTCCTGCTCGACATGCACATGCCCAAGCTAACCGGCCTGGAAACGTTGCGGCTCTTGAAGCAGTTCAGGGCCATCCTGCCGTGCATTCTTCTATCGGCCCGGCTCGACGAGTGGTTGATCGAGCAGGCCCGGCTTGCCCACGCCTTCTCGGTGCTGGCCAAACCGGTCACCCGCCTGCAACTCACCGGTACGGTCCGCCAGGCATTGCGGCGGACATACGATTGGGCCGGATAGCGGCACCGGGCGGACGATCCTCGTGGTCTACGATGAAATCGATGATGATTCGATCTACCCGGTGACCGCTTATGACTTGGAAGACTGACATGGGCCGCAAGATCAAGGAAACCATCCGCGACCGCCATCTCACCGAGGAGGAGGCCGCCAAGTATCGGAAGATCCGCGAGTTGGTCGCCGAGGAGTTGCCGGACTTACGCGTTCGAGCGAAGGCTCGGTTGCGGGAACTCCGCGAGGCTACGGAGGTGTTTGCCGAACTGCGAAAGATTCGCGAGGTTTTGGGGCTAAGTCTGGCGGATGTGCAGCGTCTGACGGGGATCGACCGCTCCGCCCTTTCAAAGCTCGAACGAGGCGAGCGAGTGAACTTCACGGTCGACACAATGACGCGGTACGCCGCGGCCGTGGGCAAGCACGTTATGTTCCAATTGGCAGACGCGGAAGAACCCTAGCAGGCAGCGCCTCTTTGCAGAGGACCGTGCCTGACCTACGCCTCGATCAACAGCACGACCACCCGCTTCGGTCCGTGGACGCCCAGAATGAGAATCTTCTCGATGTCGGCGGTTCGGCTGGGACCGGTTATCAGTACGAACTCGCCCCGCCGGTCGGGCTCGGCCGTGCGCCGGGCAATTTCGGGCCAGGCGGCCGGCATGTGCTCGACCAGTTGATCTGCCCGAGCCACAACCACGCAGGCCGGCGGCAGGTAACACAACAGCCGCGATTGAGGTGTATCGCAGGCGACCAACGCACTGCCCGTATCGGCCAGCAGGTAGTCGGCCTCGACCAGGCCGGCCGACAACTGGGCCATCTGGTTGGGCTGCCAATCGGTGGTGGCCCAGGTCACGCGGTCGGTTGGCAGATCGCTTGCGACCTCGCGGGCAAGTGGGCGATCCACCGCACCAATCTCCTCCCAGCCGGCCTGGTCGGCCAGTTCGAGGAGCTTCCGTCGGGCGGCGTTAGTCGAGTCGCATCGATAGACCTCGCCTTGAACGGCCTCGATTTCTTCGGCAAATCGGCGGGCCAGTGTATCGCGGTCGGGGTTTTCGCGGGGCCAGACCTCGGGTACCGGCGGCTCGTCGACCGGCGGCCCGTCAACCGGCGGATTGTCGGCCAGCGCATCTCGGATACGGCTAAGAATGGCGTCACGACTGTTCATGGTTCATTTGCTCTGGCTGTTGGGCCGAAAAAGGGACCAGGTTTAATTTGCCGGAACGGCCCGGAGGGTGCTTCGCACAAATTAAACCTGGTCCCTTTTTCGGCTCTGGCTGTTGAGGGTTGTATTGAATTGTTCCCGGTTGGCCGGCTTGCACCACCAGTTTCTGAATGTCGGCCCGGCGGGCAACTCGGGCAGTTCGCGGCCGCGGGTCCAGGCGCCCAGCTTGTCGGGATGCCAGGGCAAGAAGGGGGCCAACCGAACGCCCTGCCGAACGGCCCACATCGCCAGCCGATACCGCTTCGGCCCGCACATGGCCCAGGCCCAGGCTTTCCAAGTAACCCGGTCGATGATGGAATGTGCCGGCGACGGTTCCTCGATCGCCCGCTTTCGCAGGTGGCCCAGTTGGTGGGGGATATCGATCTTGACCGGGCAGACTTCCGAGCAAGCGCCGCACAGCGACGAGGCGAACGGCAGCGTGCCCGCCTTGTCCAACCCCACCAAATGCGGCGTGATGATCGAGCCGATTGGGCCCGGGTAGACCCAGCCGTAAGCCCAACCGCCCACGCGTCGGTAGACCGGGCAAATGTTCAGGCACATGCCGCAACGGATGCAGCAAAGGGCCTTCCGCGCGGCCGGGTCTTGGAGAATGCGGCTCCGGCCGTTGTCGAGAATGATGACGTACAGCTTGCGGCCCGGCGTGGCGCCGTGAATCAGGTGCGTGTAGCTGGTCAGCTTCTGGCCGGTGCCGACCCGGGCGAGAAGTTGCAGGAAGACGGGCAAGTGGTCGATTCGCGGGATCACCTTCTCCATGCCCATCAGTACCACGTGGACGGGAGGCGTTGAGGTAGAAAGCCCCACGTTCCCCTCGTTCTCCACGATAGCCAGCGTACCCGTGTCGGCTATGGCGAAGTTGGCGCCCGACATCCCCATGTCGGCCTGGAGAAATTCCTCGCGGAGATGGCGTCGGGCGATGTTGGTAAGGTTCTCGTGTTCTTCACTGAACGGCTCGCCCAGCTTGTCGGAAAACAGCCGTCCGACATCCGCGGCCGACAGGTGCAGAGCGGGCGTGACGATGTGCGTGGGCCGTTGCCCGGCAAGCTGCACGATGTACTCGCCCAGGTCGGTTTCAACTGCCCGAATGCCGGCCGCCGCGAGCGTGCGGTTCAACTCCATCTCCTCGCTAACCATCGACTTGCCCTTTGCCACCCGTTTGACATTGTGCTCCCGGGCGATATCGAGCACGTACTGGTTGGCTTCGGCCGCATCGTTGGCAAACAAGACAGTAGCGCCTCGGGCGGAGATATTCCGTTCGAACTGGACCAGCAGCTTGTCGAGGTTGGCGATTGCGTAGGCTTTGATTCGATGGGCCGCCTCGCGCCAGTCTTGCCAATGTGGAATGGCGTCGGTAATTTCGCGGTTGCTCTTGGTCGACCGTTCGGCCGCGGCGGCCAACGATTCCGACCCGGCCGGCTTGTACAGCCCGGTTGTCTGTTGCTTCAGGAACGGGGCGCCTTCCAGATGGAGGTCTTTGGTAGCCATGATGTTATTGCTTTTTCTACAATGGTTGCACGATCCTAGAGCATAGTATCGCCTTTGAGTTGGTCGCGTGCAAGGTTTAGCCGGCGGACAAGTCCGCCGGCTAAACCTTCCCCTTTTTCCCTTTCTGTTACTCAAACTGTAAGGAGGGGAGTCCGAAAATGGGGACTGGCTCCGTCATGGGCTGGTTTTAACGAGAGTTTTCGGTTTGCCGACGGTGCCTGTCCCCTTTTTCGGACTCGGGCACGTTTTCCAGCAGTTCCAGCAGGATCTGGTCGGGTTCGATGCCTTCGGCCTGGGCCTCGAAGTTGACTATGATGCGATGCCGCAGCCCGGGAAGATATACGCGGCGGACGTCCTCGAAGCTGACGTTGTATCGGCCGTCCAACAGGGCACGGACCTTGGCGGCCAAGGCCAGCGTTTGAGCGGCTCGCGGCCTGGCGCCCCAGCGAACGTATTGATTGGTAATCGGCAGGGCGAACCGGCCTTCCGGATGCGTGGCCAGCACCCGCCGGCCTATGTAGTCCTGAACGTGGGCCGCGACGATCACCTCGCGCACGAGTGTCTGCCACTTGAGTATCTCCCGGCCGTCCATCACCTTGGCCGGCTCAATCGTCTTGCTTTGCGTGGTTCGCTCAACGATGGTGGCCAACTGCTCTCGATCGGAGTAGCCGACCAGTAACTTGAAGAAGAAGCGGTCCAATTGGGCCTCGGGCAACGGGTAGGTGCCTTCCTGCTCGATGGGGTTCTGCGTGGCCATTACCAGGAAGGGACGCTTCAACTCGTACCGCGTGCCGGCGGCCGTGACCGAGCCTTCCTGCATCGTTTCCAACATGGCCGACTGCGTCTTGGGCGTCGCCCGGTTGATCTCATCGGCCAGGCATATCTGCGTGAAGATTGGTCCCCGCTGGAACTCGAAAAATCGCCGGCCCTCGGGCGTTTCCATCACCATGTTTGTACCCAGGATGTCGGCCGGCATCAGGTCGGGTGTGAATTGGATTCGCGAGAAGTCCAGCTCGAGCACCTTGGCCAGCGTACGGACCAAGAGCGTTTTACCCAGGCCGGGTACCCCCTCAAGCAGACAATGACCACCCACGAACAGGCAGGTCAACACGCCGTGGACGATCTCGTCATGCCCCACAATCACTCGGGCAATTTGCTCCTGGATTGCCGCATAGCGCTCGACAAACTCCCGGGAGCGTTTCTCCATTGTTTCCGCAATACTCATGGGCCGATCCTGTTGGTTGTTGAGTTCTCAAACTGTAAGGAGGGGAGTCCGAAAATGGGGACTGGCTCCGTCACGGGCTGGTTTTCACGAGGGTTTTCGGTTTGCCGACGGTGCCTGTCCCCTTTTTCGGACGGCGAATACCGAGCACCGTGGAAAAAGGGGACAGGCACCTCGCGGCTACGGTTTTTCCCGCACTTCCCGCCGATATCTGCACC
>JAUWJC010000169.1 GCA_030607895.1 Pirellulales bacterium | reverse complement strand
TTACGGCGGCGGATGAATTGAGGGAAGTCCTCTTGACAAGACTTTCGGCAAGGTAACATAGCCATGACCCGACGCTGTAAGTTGATGGTGGATAAGAACTTGCAACTCCACATAACGGCCGACCCGAATTATTCGGCGGCTGAAGCATGCGTCCAAATGCCCAACAATTCACAAAACCTCGGGAAAACGGCACTTGCCGGCGGACGTACAGGCCGAAAAAGGGACCAGGTTTAATTTGCCGGAACGGCCCGGAGGGTGCTTCGCACAAATTAAACCTGGTCCCTTTTTCGTTTCGCCCTGCTTTTCGGCTGCGTGCCTCCCGCGGTCTCCATGATCCGGCGATACTGCTTGTCGAGGTTGGCGTAAGTGACGCCGGTCAAGGCGGAAAGAGCGGCCGGATCGGCGCAGCCGTTGTAGACGGCCGACAGATAGGCGACCAGGGCGTCGCGATAGCGGCCCGCATCGAAGTAGATCAAGAAATGAGTCAGCCCGGCCGCCTGACTGTAGAGCGTGGCAATCCGCGGGTCGGACTGTATCTTCTCCATGCCGTAGCCGGTGAACTCCTCAAGAGGCACGTAGAAATCGTCTTTCAGCAGCCGGAACCGGGCGGCCTGCATCCTAAGATCGTCGAACCCACCCAGAACGTAACAACCATCTTCCTCGCGAAGCGACTCCATGTACATGGCAATCCCTTCGACGATCCAGAAGTTGGCCTTTGCGCCCACGTTAGGCGCCACGGGCCGCGATTCGTGGAACAACTGGTGGGTGGCCTCGTGGTTCAACGTGCGGCGGTCGGAATCCTTGCCGGCGAAAAAGTACGCCCGGCGAGTGCTCTCCACGTAGACCCCGATCGAGATCGCAATGCCGGGCATCGAAGCGCGGAGCGACCGGTTGTAATCCTCCCGGTCGCGGAAGTAGACCACCTTGTACCGCGGCAGCTTAACCGGCCGGCCGCGCGTGCGACCGTCGAACAGGGCAATCAGTTGAGCTTCGCTGGCGTAGAACCGCACGAAAAGCTGCTTCCAAACCCGATAGAGCCGTTCGAGCTTTGTACCCAATTCGACGCCCGCCTCGATGCCGGCGTTGGTGCGGATCGTGTAATGCTCGCTCTCGACGTCCCAACCGGAGTTTATGCCGTGATGCAGTCGGGCGTCTTCTTCGGCATTGATCCACCGGTTGCCGGATCGGCGCTGGCCCTGCCCGTAACGGCGGACGTAAGACTTGGGCAGCCAGCCGAACCGCTCGTCGTGAACCTGGCCGGAGCGGAGCTTGCGGACTTCGTAAAGCGTGTGCCACTCGCCGCGGAACTTCTGGTAACCCAACAGCCGCCGAACCGGCTCGTTGTCGGGGTTCTCGCCGAGCGCCGCCAACACCAACTCGAAGGCCAGCGACGCCCGATGACGGCAAATCGATTGGCGCGCCAACTCGAACAGCGAGTTGCTCTGGTCGCGACGCAGCCGGGCGAACCGGGTGTCCCACTCGACCAGGTCCGCCGGTGCATCGGTCGGCAAGGCCGGACGACCCACGCGCCGAGGCAACACCGAAACGTAAGTCTTGTTCGGGTCGCGCGGTCGCGGCCACGCACGGGTTTCTTCGACCTGGGCGGTCAGTTCCCGCCGGTCGCACCACTCGGCCAATTCACTCAGCTTGACCTTGTACGCGGCCACCAGTTCTTGGGCCGCCCGACCCGGCTCCTCCGCCAGGCCGTTGAGGACCGGACCCAACAGCACCAATCCAGCCACCAGCGTTTTGAACAACAGGCCACGCCGTGGGGCCAGCGGTCGGCCGGCCGGTTTGTCGCTGAATCTTAGCTCGACAGCCATCCAGTATTCTACTCCACGGCTTCAAGTAGTCTGACCAGTTCGGACGGTGAGTAGACAGGGATAATTGATTTCTTATAGTCGCGGGTGTTCCTGGTAACGATGGCCTCTGCTCCAACCTGCCGGGCCGCTTCATGCGAGACTGCGTCCTCGAAGTCGCCAAATTTAATCCGAAGAGCGCCCTCGAGAACAACTCGGTTCACCATGGCCGGCTCAAGAAAGGTCAACAACTTCTGGACTTCCAGCCGGGCACGACGCTCTCCGATGGCCTTCCGTGCGAGGTAGTGAACGGTTGTCACGCCGGTCGCACAGACATACCCGATAAGCTCACCCAACTCGGCCTTGGAAAGCAGAATTCCGGCGTCATTGGCAAAAGGACGCCGATCGAGCAGGAGGTCCAGGATTACGTCAATATCGAAGAGGACTCTCACCCGTACTTGTCCTCCAGGTGCCGGCGGTGCTCTCCTTTATCGAGACTCGATCCGCGCAGAACACCCTTCAGTGATCTCACGGTCGGTGCCAACTCCTGGACGCTTCTATCCGAGCGCGATCCCAGCAAGCCGAAGTATTCCGCAACCATCTCCGAGACCGACTTCCCCCGACGCTTGGCGTATGCCTTCGCGCGACTGATGAGACGGTCATCCAGCCGGAGGGTCAGTTTGCTCTGCATGGTCATCTCCGGGTTTTTTGACGTACAACAACAAGAGAATTATACGTCATCGGGATGGAATCGTCAACGGTAACACTCCGTGCCGCTAACAGACTCCGCGGGTCTTTTCGGCGGCGGCGGGTTGGGATTCGGCCGGTGGGGCCTTCTGCGAGTTGGCGACGATGCGGAAGATGTCGGCCAGAAGCATGTCGGCCATGTCGCGGCTGAATCCTTCGCGAACCACCACGCGCAGTACGGCAATGTCCTGGGCGTTGGGCGCCATCGTGTAGGCCGGCACTATCCAACCACGCTGGCGAAGTTGGCCCGACAGGTCGAAGACAGTCAGCCGGCCGGTGTCCTTTAGCGCGAAAGTCACAACCGGCAACTCGCCCTGCTTGCTGAGCATGTCGAACTGGCCGGTCTCTTGCAGCCGCTCGGTGATATATCGAGCGTTGAGTTGCAGATTGTTCATAATCCGCGAGTAACCTTCCCGACCGAGGCGCAACAGGTTGTAGTATTGGGCAATGATCTGGTGGGCGCCGCGGGAGAAGTTCAGATTGAAGGTGGGCTGATCGCCGCCGAGATAGTTGACGTGGAAGATCAATTCTTCAGGCAGTTCCGCCTCGCTGCGCCAGATGACCCAGCCCACGCCCGGATGCACCAGGCCGTACTTGTGGCCCGATACGTTAATCGAGCGGATCAGTGGAAGCCGGAAATCCCATTGCAGGTTGGGCGAACTGAACGGGGCAACAAACCCTCCGCTGGCCGCGTCCACGTGGATGGGCACATCCCAACCGGTCTTTTCGTTAAGACTCACCAAGGCGTCGTTCAATTCCTCGATCGGCTCGTACTCGCCCGTGTACGTGCTGCCGAGAATGCCGACCACGGCAATCGTGTTCTCGTCGACCATTTCCAGGGCTTCTTTCACACCCAGCACATAACGGATTGGGCTTAGCGGCACGTATCGGGGCTCGACCTCGAAGTACCGGGCGAACTTCTCCCAGCAGACCTGGACGTTATGTCCCATTACCAGGTTGGGTTTATCGGCCGGCTTGCCTTCCGCCCGGCGGCGCTTACGCCAGTTCCACTTCAAGGCCAACCCGGCCAGGTGGATCGCCTCGGACGAACCGACCGTGCCGGTACCCACCGCCGTATGGGTTTCGGGCGCGTGGTACAGATGCGCCAGCATGTTCACGCACCGGTTTTGGATTTCGGTGGTTTGCGGGTATTCGTCCTGGTCGATGTAATTTTTACCGAGTGTCTCGACCATCAGCTTCTCGGCCTCCGGCTCCATCCAGGTGGTGACGAAGGAGGCCAGGTTCAGCGCCGGGTTGCCGTCAAGGTTCAACTCGTCGTGGACGATTTGGTAGGCCACGTTGGCGGGCATCGATTCGTCGGGTATTTCGTACTTGGGGACAGCTTCCGCGGTGAATCGGGAACCGTAGGTAAGGGCGTGGCTTCGTTCGCTTTCGGGCATTATGCCCAGCTTGACTTTTTTCGACAGCATTGGGGCGTTCTCCCACTTCAAGTCAATAATGAAACCGGTTGCGCCGGCCGCAATCGACCGCGTGGTAAATTATAGCTCACGTTGAGGGTCATGAAGCCGCGACCGGTGGTCGCGTTCTAGCCTTCCACAATGACCAAAATCAGAAAAACACCCGCTCGGCCGTCTTCCGCAGAAGCCAATCGCGGTCGGCCGCGGAAAGGCAATCGAGCCGCTCGCCGATCAGTTCTATCGAACTTCGGTAAGTATGGCGATTAACCACCTGGAACGGGCTGTCGCTGGCCCACATCAGCCGCTCGGGACCATAACAATCGAGCAAGCGGCCGACCATCGGTCCCAGGTCCAGGTAGGGGGCCTTTTTCTTGCCCAACGCATAAAACGCCGAAGTCTTAACGCAGACGTTCTTGTGCCGCGCCAGGCGGCAGAGATTGTCGAGGTCCGTCTTGCGGATCTGGCCGTCGATGCCGATTCGGGCGAAGTGATCGACGACCACGGGCGTGTCGGGAAATCGCCGGCACATGCCGTCTACCGATGGAAGGAACTCCGGATTGATAAGCAGGCACATCGCCAGCCGCCGCTCGGCCCCGCACTTCCACATGGCGGCCATGCCCTGTCCGTCCAGCCAGCGGTCCCTTGACGCTTTGCCACAGTATAGCCGGAATCCCCGAACGCCCTGCCCGGCCAAATCGAGCATCTTCTGCCGCGGCTTGGCGTCTCGGTCGATGACCGCCACGCCGGAAAACACACCCGGATGTGCCCGCATCATTTCGAGCATGTAGGAGTTGTCGAACCCGTAAAAGCTCATCTGGATCAGCACGATCCGGCTTACACCACACGGCCGGGCGTGGGCGAACAGTTGCTCGGGCGTGAAGCTGGGTGGTCGCATCCGATCCTTCGTGTAGCCCGCTGCAAGTGGATACCGCCCGGTGTCGGGTGTCCAGACATGCACGTGGGCGTCGATGTGGCCGCTGCTTCTTGGGGAATCGTCCGTCGCCTGCTCCGCCCGGACACTGTGACCGGCAAGCCCGCAGCTTCCCGCTCCCACCAAACCCACGCGAAGGAATTCCCGCCGCGATTGGCTCTTTCGGCCCGATTCAGTTCGATGATTGCCCATGGTGTTCTTGCTCCGTCGGCTGATATGAGTATCGTGCAGTAGCCCTTATCATAGGCTTTCACCCGAGCGACAGCAACCGAGCGGCGTTTCGATAGTAGATCTTTTCGAGGACCTCCTCCGGCAGGTCCAGCCCGCAAAGCTTCCAACGGGTGTAAACGCCAAACCGGCCGATGTAGTCGGGATAGTCGAAGTACTCGTCCCGCGTTTCCAAAAAACGGAAGTAGCAGCGGTACGCCTCGACCGAGACCGGCATGTCCAGCCCGAACAGAATGCGATCCTGGTACTTCGTCAGGAACTCGCGGGCGGAATAGGGTTGCCGGGCCAGTTCGTCAATCCGTGCGGAGAAGTCGATTATCACGTTCTGATGCGCGTCGAGCAACTCAGAGACCGATGCCAGGTTCTCCGGATGATTGGCCACGTGCGGCAGCCAGAAGGTCGTGTCCGGATGCTCTGCTATCACCCGGTTGCGCTGCCCCAGAAGCTGGGACTTGGAAAAGTGCGAACCGAAAAAGCTCCAGGCCGGGAATTCCTGCAACGTCAAGTAGTGCTCGTTCCGGGCGTCGATCGGCTCGAAGAAGGCCGCCGGGTCGGAGATGTGCATCAGGACGGGAATCCCCAACTCACCCGCCCGACGCCAGATGGGAAACAGCCGTCGGTCGTCCACCGGAACCATCGAACCGTCGCGGTCCTGGAACTTCAGCCCCAACTCCTTGGTTATCTTCAGCCCGCGGGCACCCTTGGCAACGTCTTCTTCCAGATGTTCGATGCAGCGGTCGGCAAATCCGTCGTCCGGGAACAGGACCGGGTCGTCCCACTGGGCGAAGTCCGACATGGTAAGCGCCGCAAACCGGCCGGGGTACGCCCGCACGTAGTGCTCCATGAAATGGCCCAGGTCGCGTCGGGCGATTGTGTAGGTATTGTTCTCGATGGGCATGGTCGTGTTGCCCGTCACGTTCACCCACGTCTTCACGCCCACCGCATCCATCACGGCCACAAGTTCCTCCGGCGGCAGCTCGCCGAAGAGGTGATTGTGCGCGTCGATCACCGGAAACCGGGCCCTATAGGGTACGTTGGACGACAAGTTCAACAGACACTTAGGCTTGAAGTCCTTTAGCAATACCCGTTCTACCGGAGTGTTCATTCGATTTCTCTCCTGGCAAGAATCGACCGCTTGCGGCTTCGCAGCGGGCGCTCAACCCCGTATCCTAACCCCCAGCACACGCTGGCTCAAGCGTGGGGCTCGATGGCCTTTTCAATCACCCGGCGTTATATTGCCGTGGAACCCTCGCCTTGGTGCGTAGACACACTGTTCGTCACGTTCCGCCCTCGCAATGGGAGACTTCAATGGCTGGTCAATGGTCCCTTTCGCGGGTATTGCTGTGGAGCGTGATCGTGGCGCTGTCGGTCAGCGGACTGCTGGGTATCGGCGTCTTCCTGTTCGCGGAGTTCGGCGATCTGAGCGCGAAGATTCTTGGCACGACGCTGGGCGTGTCGTTCTACAGCCTGATGGCGCTGGGTGGTGCGGCCGCGCTGGAGAAACGTCGGGCGAAGGTGGGCGCCTTGCCCGGGCTGGCGGTTTGCGCCGTCGGGTTCGTCTATCTGCTACTGTTCATCTGGCTTGAGTTGTTCGACCGCGGCGAGTGGTGGAAAGGCGTGCCGATTCTGGCCGTCTTCGCCGCTTCGTTCGCCCAGGCTTGTCTCCTCTCGTTCGTCCGCCTCCGACGCCGCCTGGTCTGGCTCGGTTGGACCGCGCACACGGCCATTTTCTGGCTTGCCACGCTGATCGCCATCATGATCGTCCTCGAATCGGATGACGAATGGCTCATTCGCGCGGCCGGCGTACTGGCGATTGGCGATGGTTGCGCGTCGCTGACCATTCCCATACTGGCAAAACTCGGCAACGTGGAGCAGGTAACGCGGCGTTCGCCACACTCGCACATCGAGATCACATGTCCTGGGTGCGGTTTGCGGAAAAGCTACCCGGTCGGTAACGTCAAATGCACGCAATGCGGCCTGAGGCTTCGCGTTGAGGTGTTCGGGCCGACGGTGCCGGTCGAGGATCCTCCGTTCCAGTTCACCGTCAGATCGCTGCTGGTGCTGACGTTCATCGTGGCCGCCGGGCTGGGGCTTTTGAGCATGAGAATTGGCGGCGTCGTTACACAGTGGGCCATCGCCCGATCGCTGGAAGCCGTTGGCGGAAACCCGTACTTCAGCAGCGGCAATGTGTATGGCATTGGGTTCAGCGGCCCGGAGTTCAGCGCCTTCACCGACGAGCACGTCGATATGTTGGCCCAGCTACCGGAACTGAACACCATAGACTTCAGCAACGTTACGATTGCCGATGGAATAATGCGCCGGCTTACGCGGCTTGAGATCAATCAGATCAGCTTCGATGAAGTGCGGCTGCCAGAACATGGATTGGCTCATGTCCGAGACATGCCGGCCCTATGGGGGCTGGCCATCGCCAAAACCACGGTTGCCGAACGTGATATCGCGGCACTTGAAGGCTGCCGCGTGCGAAACCTGACGCTGCGCGAAACGGGCCTGACCGACAAGGGGCTGGCTCGTCTGAAGCGCTGGCACAAGCTATCTGAGCTTCATCTTGGCGAGCCCAACATCACCAAGACAGGCTTGATGCGTTTGAAAGACGTGTCGACACTCAAGAACCTCCACCTGGAAATCGCCAAGGGTGACAAGGTCGGTAAGGAAGTCGAGAAGGAGCTTCGCGCCGCCTTGCCAAACGTCGACATCCATATCCACGACCGGTGAGGGCACGCGCCCGACGTGGCCGTCGGGGCTAAACGGTGTTGTTACGGCCGCGGACGCGCTACGGCAGGATGACCTCGATGCCCGTCACTCGGCAGAAGTCGACCAGGGCGTCGGC
>JAUWJC010000114.1 GCA_030607895.1 Pirellulales bacterium | reverse complement strand
TTTTCCGGCTCCCACGCCCTTCGCTGCGCTCAGGGACGTGCCACCCAATTGATCAAGTTATTGTGTTACAACTCCTTAGTTCCTAAGTGCCCGGCCCGGCAGCGCGTCGGTCTGGGTGTCGTTGTCCTTGACGATCTGCCCGTTGACGATCACGAAGGGGATGCCGAGGGGGTAACTTCGCGGATTCTCGTAGGAAGCCGTATCCTCGACCGTTTCGGGGTCGAATATCACCAGATCGGCTGCCATGCCGGGCCTGATTATCCCCCGGTCGAAAAAGCCGAGCCTTCGGGCGGGTAGCGACGTCATTTTGCGGATGCAGTTCTCCAAGGTCAATACGCCCAACTCGCGAACGTACTTGCAGAGGAATTTCGGAAACGTTCCCCAGGCGCGTGGATGGGGCCGGGCGCCGACTAGCAGGCCATCGCTGCTGGCCATGAACGCCGGGTGCCGCATGAACTGCCGAACGTTCTCCTCGATACCGAAGAACGCAATGCACGCGGCCGAGAAATCTTCTTCAATCAGCAGGTCGGCGAAGCAGTCGAACGGCGATTTACCCAAGCGGTGCGATATTTCCTCGATGTTCAGCCCGACCAGCCCCGCGTTCTTCTCGGTCTGGACATCCGACAGGACGATTTTGTCCCACTCGATGGGCACGCCGTGCATGCCATCGCAGCCGGTTACTTCCAGTTGGTGGCGGATTTTTTCGCGGGCCTGGCTGTTACCGAGCCGGCGGGTGACATGGTCCAGCCCGCCCTCGTGGACCCAGCCGGGCAAAATGCCCGATAGAAACGTGGAACCGGCCAGGTATGGGTAATGATCGGCCGTTACTTCCAGCCCTTCCCGCCGTGCCCGATCGATCCGCTCGATGTAATATCCGGCCTTGCCCTTTCCGGTGGAGAACGAGGCGTTGAAGTGTGTCAGGTGAAGCGGTAATTGGGCCTTGGTGCATATCTCGATCGCTTCTTCGACGGCCGCTTCCATCTCGGCCCCGTAGCTTCGCAAGTGCGGCGCGAAATAGCCGCCATGCCGGGCGACCACCTTGCAGAGTTCCACAAGCTCGTGCGTGTTGCCGTAGATGCAGGGCGCGTAGGTCAGCCCGGTCGATAGGCCGACGGCCCCCTCGCTCATTGCTTGATCCAAAAGGCGTTGCATCTCGACCAGTTCGTCGGCGGTTGCCGCCCGATTTTCCAGCCCGACCACCGCCGCGCGGATATTGCCGTGCGGGGCGAGCATTGCGAAGTTGATCGCCACGCCTTGCTGGTCGAACCGGTCGAGATACTCGGAGACCGTGCGCCAGTCCCAGTGCAACCCCTCGGGGTTGCCGTTTAGCGACTTGAAACACTCGCGGAAGTATTGGAGGGTCTCGTCGGTCAGCGGTGCGTAGGAAAGGCCGTCCTGGCCGATTACGTCGGTGGTTACACCCTGCATGACCTTGGCGCCGTGCCCGGGTTCGACCAGCGGCATGAGGTCGGAATGCGTGTGCATGTCGATGAACCCGGGGCACACCACCCGGCCGCCGGCATCGATGGTGCGACCGGCCTTCAGACCGCGTGGCGGCGCAACGACGCAAATCCGCTTGCCGCGGATACCCACGTCGCCCCAAAACCAGGGGCTGCCGGTGCCGTCGATCACGCGACCGTTCGTAATGAGGAGGTCAATGTTCATTGTATTGAGGTCGGAAGTCGGAAGTCGGAAGGGAGAGGCGGTGTTTCAATATCAGGGCTGCTGCATGTTTCCGACCTCCGACTTCCGACCTTGCTTCAGGGTCCCGCCGCCTTGCCGGGAACACGCGGATCATGCGCGCCGATGAGGTACTTCCCGTCGGCCGAAAGGGCTATCGCCTGCGTTATGCCGATGCCGCTCACTTCCGACACGTCATGCCCGTGCTTCTTCAGCGATCCGATGATCTCCGGGCCGAGTGACGCCTGCACTTTGAGCAGGTCCGGCCGCCACTGGTGATGAATGCGCGGCGCGGCCAGGGTGTCGGGCAAGTCGAGCCCGAAATCGAGACGGTCGACAATGGCCATTACAACCTGGGTGATGATTGTCGGCCCGCCCGCCGCGCCCACGGTCATGATCGGCTTGCCGTCATCGAGCACAATCGTGGGGCTCATGCTCGACAAGGGGCGTTTCCCCGGCGCAACCGCGTTTGCCTCCGCCCCCAGCAGCCCGGCCGAGTTAGGTACTCCAGGGGCGATCGAGAAATCGTCCATCTCGTTGTTCAACACCACTCCCGTGCCGGGCACCACAACCTTCGAGCCGAAGCCCGTGTTAATCGTCGCCGTTATGCCGACCCAATTACCCCGGCCATCGACGGCCGCGATGTGCGTGGTGTGCCGGCCGAAGCAATCGTCCGCTGCTCGTGGCGGCCGGCTGTGGCCGGGCACTTCGCTCACCTTGGCCGGGTCAATCCGGGCGGCCAACTTGGCGGCGTATTGCTTGTCGGCCAAGCCGCGCGGCACCTTCGCAAAGTCGGCGTCGCCAAGCCAGTAGACCCGATCGGCAAACGCCAGCTTCATCGCCTCGGCAATCAGGTGATAAGCCCGGGCGCGGTCCTTTCGGTAGATCGCGCCGAGGTCGAAGTGCTCGAGGATGTTGAGTATCTGAGCAACATGCACGCCCCCGGAACTGGGCGGCGGGAAGCCGACAATCGTGTAGCGGCGGTACTTGCTGATCACCGGTTCGCGCTGCCGGATCGTGTATCGGGCGAAATCGTCGGCCGCAAGAATGCCCCCGTTGGCGGACATCCATTCTCCAACCACCTCGGCAAACGGCCCTTTGTAGAACCAGCCGGTGCCCTGTTCGGCTATCGCGCGATAGGTTCGAGCCAGGTCGGGTTGCTTGAACAGGTCGCCAGCCTGGTACGGCGATCCGTCGGGTCGGACGAGCACCGCGCGGAGCCCTCGCGAAGTCGTCTCGGCCTTGGCTACTCTTTTGAAGTTACCTGCCTGCGCCTTGGTTAGCGGAAAACCGCGCTGGGCGATTTCGGCCGCCGGCAGAAGCAACTCGCTCAGTTGCAGCCGGCCAAAACGCCGAAGAGCATGTTCGTAGGCGGCCAACGCGCCCGGCACGCCGGAAGCCAACGGGCCCGCCAAGCTGAGTTTCGGGACGGGCCGGCCGTTGCGGAGATACATGTTGCGAGTTGCCCGGGCGGGTGCCGTTTCGCGACCATCGACGGCGGCCAGTTCCCCATTGGCAAGGCGGACGAGAATGAAACTGCCCCCGCCGAGCCCCGAGTTGTGGCTGTCGACCACGCCAAGCGTCAAGGTAGCGGCCACCGCCGCATCGACCGCGTTGCCGCCTTTGCGAAGTGCGCGAACCCCGGCTTCGGTTGCCAGCGGATGTACCGTGGCCACCATGCCGCCAGCGGCCGGCGCCGATGCGGCACCGCAGCGTGACGCTTGTACCGTTGCTACCATACACAACACAATCCAGAACAAGAGCAGAAATCGTCGCATTGTTAGCCTGTTGGGGGGTTGAAATCGTACACTGCAATTGCCGCGCGCCGTGCGTGCATATCTGACGAGAATTCGTTTGGCCGCCGCGTCCACGCGGCGGTTGTCCCGACGGTTACGTTCTACCGTGGAATTGTCCTCTCCCCGGCTCCGGTGTTCTGTTTTGATTGCGGGATAGCGAACACCGTTGGGTCGTACTCATGGCTTCGCTTGCGTAGCACTTTTGCTTCGAGGATCTTATCGGCGGGAGGAATGATGATGTTCCGGTGTGGATTCATCTTGACCTCCATGGGATCGCGGGGAACGCGTCGGGTGAGT
Source organism: Pirellulales bacterium (assembly GCA_030607895.1). Lineage (GTDB taxonomy): Bacteria > Planctomycetota > Planctomycetia > Pirellulales > Thermoguttaceae > JAUWJC01. The sequence continues at coordinate 6,184 of JAUWJC010000114.1, read as the reverse complement.
CGGGCCAAAACGTCCATGCCGCGGACCACCCGGCCGAATACCGTATGCTTGCCGTCAAGCTGTCCAGTAGGAACGAAAGTAATGTGGAACTGCGATCCACCGGTGTGCGGGCCGGAGTGCGCCATGCTCAAGCTCCCGCGGAAATGGAGCCGGTGCTCGGGCAGGTAGCATTCGCAGGGAATGACATACCCGGGGCCGCCGGTGCCGTCTCCTTTAGGGCATCCGGCCTGGGCCGTGAACCTTCCCACCCCGCGATGAAACTCCAAGCCGTCGTAGAACCCCTTCTCGACCAGCGAGATGAAGTTGGCCACGGTGTTTGGGGCTTCGTTTTCGAACAGTTCCAGTTCGATTTCGCCCTTTGTGGTCTTCAGCACGACTCGGGGCAGGTCGTTTGCGGCCTGCTGGGCGTCTCGCAGTTTCTTCTCTCTTTCCCACGCCTTTTTGTAGTACTCGATTTGCGCCAGGTCGGTTTTGCCGATTTGGCTGATGGCCTTGTTCTTTTCCGCCCGGCGGAGATGTTGCTCGGCCAGCTTGAACTCACCCACGTTGAAGGCGACGATCCCGGCCGCGTTGCGGATTACCGCGTTGTCCACCTCGTTGTCGATCAGCATTTGGGCTATCCGCAAGGCCGACTCGTAACGCTCCGATCGCACTTCCATGTTGGCGACTCCCATCAGGAAGTAAACCAGCTTCTCGTTTTCGTAAGGCGACTTGACAAAGGCCAGGACCGCGGTGTCGACAAGCTCCGTCTCCAAGACCTTGCCCTGTTCGAGCATTCGGTCGTATTGTTCCTTTATCTCGGGCTTTTTCTCAGGCTTCTGAAACTCGGCGGCCGTTCTGTATTGCAAGTCCAAGTCGCGCAGCTTCGCCAAAAAGGTTTTCCACTGGGCAAACGTTTTGTCGAATGCCTGGCTCTCTCGGCTGCGGTCGGTTTGTTCCTCGCTTTGAAGGCTGACGGCCGCCGGATTGTCTGTCGACGTACCGCATCCGCCGGCCATCGCCAGAACCAGCAACACGATGAGGTAAGCGGTATGGCGCGCGAGAAAAAAAACGGTAGTTCCATTCATGCGCGAATCTCCCATCTCGGGATATGCGAAGCCGCAAGCGGTCACTGACCACTGACCACTGACCACTGGCCACTGACCACTAACTCTTCTTTTGGCCGAACCCTAGCAGACGCGCGCTATTGCCGATGACCACGAGTTCGCCGATGAAGTGCAGGATTGCGCCGGGCCGGGTTGTAACGATTCCGATGGAGGCCAGCCAGACGAAGAAAATCGAGATACCGGCGGCAATAAGGACGTTTTGGTGAATGGTCCGGCGAGTCCAGCGTGCGAGCTGCACGGTCATCGGCAGGCGGCCCCAATCGTTGGTCATCAGGGCAACGTCGGCACTTTGCAGGGCGATGTCGGACGCCACGGCGCCCAGTGCGACTCCAACGTCTCCGCTGGCCAATGCCAGGGCATCGTTCACGCCGTCGCCAACCATCATCACCGAATTGCCCGCCTCTTTCTCCTTGCGGATGACTTCCAGTTTCTGCTCCGGCAGCACCTCGGCGATCAACTCATCCATATCGCGCGCTTCGCCGATTTGTTCGGCAACCTCGCGCCGGTCGCCGGTCAACAGGATCGACCGCCTCAGCCCCAGCGCGCGAAGGTCGCGGATTGCCTGTTTGGCTTCCGGGCGGGGGACGTCGGCCAAGAGCAGGCAGCCGACGGCTTCTCCCGGCGCACCGTCGCCGGCACCATTGGCGGCACCGTCGATCCGGCCTAGCCAGACGATTGGGCCGGCATGTTCCGGATTCTCCGGCACAGCGATGCCCTCCTCGATGAGCCACTCTCTCTTGCCGAGCAGCTTCATCTGGGTGTCGTTTCTGACCATGACGCCCTTGCCGCCGATTTCCTCGATCTGATTGGCCGAGGGTCCCGGCTCGATCTCGCCGCCCATTGCCTCGGCAGTCTCGACAATCGCCCGGGAAACAGGATGCCGCGAGCCGACGGCACATTTCAACGCTTCCCGCAGCACATCGTCTTCACTATATCCGCCAAAGGTTCTCGTCCCCACAAGCTCCAACCGGCCAAGCGTAACCGTGCCCGTCTTGTCGAGCACCACCGTGTCGACGTCGGCCAACGATTCGAGGAACCGGGTGTTCTTGATGAGTATCCCCAGTCGCGAGGCGGCGGCCAGGGCGGCAACCATGGCGGTGGGTCCAGCCAGAACCAACGCGCCCGGGCAGGCAACCACCAACACGGCAACCGCTCGCGACATGTCGCGGCTGACAAACAGCACAACCGCGGCAACTGCCAGAATAATCGGCACGTAATAGCCGGCGTAGCGTTCGATAAGCTTCAGCACGGGTGTTTTCGACTGCTCGGCGCTTCGCAGCAATTCCACCACGCGCCCCAGCGCCGTCCGCGAACCGATCCGCGTTACCCGAACGCGGAGCAGCCCGCTCAGGTTGATCGTGCCGGCAAAAACGGAGCTTTCCGGCCCTACGTCTTCGGGGGCCGACTCGCCGGTAATCGACGACTGGTCGATGGCGGAGGAGCCTTCGATGATCTGGCCGTCGGCGGCGATCACGTCGCCCGGCCGGACGATGAGAACGTCACCCGGCTTGAGTGTTTGCGGATCGACTTCGCGCTCGCCGTCGGGTGTAACCAGTGAAGCTCGGCGAGCGTGTAGCCTTCGCAGTCCCTCGATGGCGGCCTGTGCCCCGAGAATACTCCGCTCTTCGAGGAAGTGTCCCAGGCTCATAATGACTGGTATCAGGGTGGCGGTGACGAAGTCGCCCATCATCATGGCGGCCAGGGTAGCCAGGGCGACAAGTTGCTCGGTGAGCGTGTGGGAATCGCGGCTGAGCACGCCGCGGACGGCGATGCAAAAGATGGGTGTGGCCACCACTAGCGAGGCCAAGGCGATAATCAGTTCGGCAATGTTGTTCAGGTCGGCCGGCCCGTACCGCAACTGGAGCCAACCGACCCCCAACAGCGCGCCACCCAGCATGGCGGAACCAAGTTGCACGACGATCCTTCCGCGTTCGGATAACGTGATGGGAATGTCGAGCGAATGGTTCAGTCGCGTCGAGGCGGGGCTTGCCATCGTGCTCACGGCTTGGTCTCCAAATCCGAAACGATCACCCTGGTTCCAGGCGAAACGAAACGCAGTTTTCCCACGTTCTGAATGATCTGTTCAAAGGTTTCCATAAAGATGCGCTGCCACACCAGGCCGGGGTTCTTGCGGTATTCGCCGTGTATTTGCTCGAAGACCGATAGCTCTGCCCCCGCCTTGGCAACCAGCGAGTTGTGATTCGCGGAAGCCTCTTGCACCAGGCGGTTACTTTCGGCTTGCGCGGCGGGAATCTTGCCGGCGACGAATCCTTCCGCCTCGCGCTTCTGGGTTTCCATTTCGATCCGCGCGTTTTGCACGTCGCGGAATTCGGCAACCACGTGCCGCGGCGGATGGATCTGCTTGAACTCCACCGCCGATATCTTGAACCCGCAATCAAGCTTGTCCAGTTGCTCCTGTGCCCGGCCCCGCACCGTGTTGGCCAGGCTCTCGGTTGTATTAGGTGCGTCGCGACCCTCGCGCTGCAAGCGAAGCACGTCGTTTACTTCCCAGCCGGCAACGGTTCGCATCAAGGCGGCCCGCACCACGTCGTGCAACATTCCCTCTGGATCGGCCATCCAAACGCGGAACCTGATCGGATCGGTAATCTTGTACTTGACTACGAATTGTGTTTGAATGATGTTTTGATTGCCGGTGAGGCAATAGCCCTCCATGATCGGGCAAATCTTGTCCATGGCCGCCAGGTCCGTGATGCCTTTCCAGACCTCCTTGATCGTCACCTCGCCCTCTTGCTTGACCGGTACCTGCAGCAAGCGATCGATCGGGTAAGGCAGGGCCAGAACGAGGCCCGGCTCCTTGATCCGCTCGGCGGGTGAGGCCCCCTGCAAACGCCCGAACCGCAGCAATAACCCCACGTTGCCGGACGTTACCTTCTGAATGCCCGAAAAGAGAAACAGCACCAGCAGAACCGCCATGATCCAGCGGAACATCTTCATGCCGGCTTCCAGGCCCTGGAAGACGACGGGCACGGGCTTGCGGGACGTCATGGCGTCTCCTTCCGCGTGCCGGGATTCTGGCCGCTTGCGTCCTGCCGCGAACTGGCCGGCGGCCGTGTTCCGCTGGGAATCGAGGTTTGAAACAATTGGTTGAACGGCTCCTGGTCGTTTCGCAGAATGACCGTTGCCTTGGCGCCCAGCGTTTTCTTGATTACTTGCATCGAGCGCCAGAAGCGGTAGAACTCCGGGTCCAACTGGTGGGCCTGGGCATAAATCTCGGCGGCCTCCTTCTCGCCCTTGCCGAGTATCCTGCCCGCCTCCTCCCGGCCCGTGCGCAGTATCTCCTCGGCCTTGACCAACCCCTCGTCGCGGATGTGCTGCGCTTCCTTCTTGCCCTTGGCACGCAACTCGCCGGCCTCGGACCGCCGTTCGGCCCGCATCTGGTCGAGCACCGCCGACATATTTTCCCCGGGATACGCGATTCGCTTGATGCCGATCTGCTCGACGCTGATACCGAACTTCTCCAGCGCCGGTCCCTGAACGTCTTTGAGTATGGCCCCTTCGATCTCGTCGGTTTTGATCTCTCCCGACGTGGTCGAAACCAGCGCGGTCAGGTTGTAGTTGCCCATGTGGAAGTTCTTGCCGGCCGCCACCATGCCGTCGAGTTTTTGCTCGGCGGCCTCGGGTGTGCCCCACGCCTGGAAGAACAAGAGCGGGTCTTCCACTCGCCACACCACGTAAGACAACAGGACCACGTTCTTTCGGTCCCGGGTGAACGTGGCCGTGAAAGGCGTATTGAAGTAGCGGTACCGCACGTCTATCGGGTGAACTTGTTCAATCGGCCAGGGCCATTTCCAGTAGAGCCCCGACTGGTGGATCGCGCGAATTGGGTCTCCGAACCGGGTGACGATTGCGTTGTTGCCCTCCGACACGGTAAAAGACGAGCCATAGGCCAGAAGCAACCCCACAACGATCAGGGCGAACCCGATTCGCAGCAAAAAGCTCATCACCGAACCCGTCGCCGAATCATGCCTGGAGGGCCGGTTTTCGTTGGTCTCGCTCATCTCTTCTGAACTCCGGTTGTTGTGCGATCTCCGCTTTGCGCGTTTGGTCGCAAGTCCAGCAGCATCCCGCCGCGCCCGCTGGTAAACGATTTGTCGATCAGTATCAGCGGCTTGGCACTGAGTAGTTCTTGTATCGTGTCGCCCCGCAGCCGTAACTTAAAGGCCTCCGGAGCGACGGCAAAGGCTTTGCCGACGGCCATAAACTGCGCCGATTCCTCGCACGCCAACCCGACGCGCTTCTCGGCGTCGACTTGCGCCGTGGCCACCGCGCTGCTGCTGTCGGTCTCGGCGGTCTGAATGCGAACCAGCCGCTTGCCCGTCGCTTCCACCTGGAAACGGTCCGCGTCGATTTGCGCGCTTATCACATCGAGGTAGTCGGCGACGGTCTCGACAGGTGGGTGGAGGTTGACCAGCGCCACGTCGATCACGTCGATCCCCAGCCGATTCGACGCAGCATATCCGCGGAGCAGGTCCTCCAGCCGCTGAGCGAACTTCGCGCGGTTTGCCGAAAGCACTTCTTCCAACGTTGCCGCCCGGGTCTCCTCCATCAGCGCCCGATAAGCATAGCCCTCCAACGCGGCGACCGGATTCTGGAAATGGTAGACGTAATTGAGGAATCGCTCTTTGTCTTCGCAAATCTTGTAGTAGACCAGCGCATTGACGGCCACGACTTCCGCCCCGTCGCCCAGTACCAGGGGATATTCCTCTTTGGCGTGCGCCTCGCTCCAGACATATGCCCGGGGTGAGCGAAAATCCAGTTCGGCCGAAGCGGTTGCACCGCCGGTTGTTGTGTCGGAAGCCTTTTGGTCGGAGTTGACCGCGCCGGACTTGATCACGAACCCGATCGGCTTGGCGGAGCCCTTCTTGACCGGGTATCGCAACACGCGTCCCAGCGGCCAGGGGAGTTTGAGGTGAAGTCCCGGCTGTAGCGGTTCGCCGGAGATTCGGCCGCAACTCTCGCCCACTCCCCCCTCGCTCGGCCCAACCATCGACAGGCTGCGTCGCCCCCCCCACCCCACCCCCGCCCGCACGAGCCCCGGCCCCGGGGCCCTCGTGCCG
>JAUWJC010000455.1 GCA_030607895.1 Pirellulales bacterium | reverse complement strand
GGGTTTCGGCGGCATTTTGCCGCGTGGGCCCCGGCCGCAGAGCGCAGCTATGGGGGTGGTCGGTTTATACCCCCCCGTGGGCTGCGCTCTCCGGACGTGCCACCCATTACTGAACCCTCTCATGCTATTTGAGCCGAATGGACGGGAGTCTCTTCAGCCGTTGAGTTCGGGGATCGACCTCTATACCCACGGACTCCAATGCGGTGACGCCGAGAATCGGCTCGGCATCGTCGGCTCCGAATATGATTGTCGAGCCGACAATCTCCCCCATGAATTCGAGTTCGGCGACGGTGACGTCCATCTTGATCTCCGACCCGTCCGCAAGCTCGTAGGACCGCTTGCCCTTGGGCACCAATCCGATCTCCCTCAGCGCCTTCCCGGGAGCGAGTGAGTTGAATGCACCCGTATCGACCAAGAAAAGCCCGTCCCACGACCGCTCCGGGTCCGCCGGATTGCGGACAGTAACTGTTACCTGCGTCATACCCATGTCTATGTTCCTCCTGCCTCAGTGTGGGAACCGCATCACATAATATGGCTCATCCGAAAAAAACTGACACATTGCTATCTTGCTGAAATGCCTACAATTCCCGGGGTTTTCGACATATGTTGGTGTGTCACATTTTTTGCGGTGAGCCATAGCAATACTAACCAGTCGTTTGCCGTCCGTCAATCCTTCAGCCACCCTTCTCGGATGGCGTCTTGGAGCCGTTCTTCGTCCGACTTGAGATAGCGAAGTCGGCTGAACCATCCTAGCAGGAGAAAGGCCAAGAAGGCGCTGACGAAGACCACGGGCCACTTGTAGACGTATCCGCCTTCTTGTCCCGGTGTCATTAGTGCGCGGATGACGGGCCAGCGGGCGAGAAGTTGCGGAGTGACCATGCCGACCGCCACACCCAACGTATTGTGAATCATGTGAAAGACCATTGCCGGTAGGATGCTGCCGGTCTGTACGGCAACGTAGCCGATAACCACGCCAACCAGACATGCGATCAACGACTGCTGAAACACGGCATGCGCAAGACCGAACAACAGCGAGCTATAGATAATCGCCCGCCATTTGTGGCCCAGGTGCCGAAATCCCGACAGAATGAACCCGCGAAAAGCCAACTCCTCGCACACGGCCGGCACCAAGGCAAGCACCAATATTACGTGCCAGAAGCCGGGTGCTTCCTTGAAGACTTCGCCGAGTGCTTCTTTGAGTTCGTTGTTTAGCGGGTAGAGCCGCATCACGGCGACCTGCAATGCGTTGACGGCCGGATGCAAGGCCACGGCCAGAAGCCCGGCCGCCGGTAACGCCAACCAGGCCGGGCGATTCAACAGCAAGGTCCGGCGGGGGCTGCTGGTGAGCATGATTGTCATCAACAGTGCCGGCGTGGCGATTATCACCAATTGCGTCACGACGGCCAGCACGGCAAAGTCGCGGAAGTCGGCCGGTTGCGGCAGGGCAAAACTCATGAAAAACCGGACCAAGAGAATCACCACGCCGCAGAACACGGCGCCCGCAACCGTTGGCGTCGGCTGCCGATCGCGCAGCAAATGCACGAACCACAACCCAACGTCCAGCCGTTCGCTTTCGCGGAAAAGGACCGATTCGGCATTGAACTGGTCGACCGCCCAGCGAATGGCCAAAAGACAGCCGGCCAGAGTCACCGCGGCCACCGGCGGAAAGAACTGCACGACCTGCCAATAGTTGCCCTCCAGGGCGCTTCTGAGCAGCAATACCACGCCGCTTATGGGAATCAGGCTGTTACCCAGGTTCAATTCCACGCCGGGTGCCATCGGTAGAATGGCCAGCGGCATGGTCACCAGCAACAGGGGCATCAGGTAGTACTGGCCCTCCTTGGTGCTTCGGGCGAAGGCCGCCAGCGCCAGGCACAACGCGCTGAACAAGGCCGACATCGGCACCAACGCCAGCGAACGCCAGACGACGGCCATCATTGGCGGAGGGCCGAAGCCGGGTAACCGCGCAAGCACTACCCAACCGGTGATTCCTATGCTCACGATGTTCAACACGGCAGTGATCATGCTGAACAGCATGATGGTGACCAGCTTACCCAGCACGATCTCGCTTCGCTCGGCCGGGCTGCTAAGAAGCGTTTCCAGCGTGCCGCGCTCCTTCTCGCCGGCGCACAGATCGACGGCCGGGTAGAATGCGCCGGTAAGCGCCCAGATCAACAACAGCACGGGCAGGATTTTCGACCACATTGCCACGCCCGCTTTGCCTTCCTCCGCGGCCAGATCGGCGGCTTCCAGTTGGAACGGCTTGGCAGCCGACGCCGGTATGCCTCCCGCCGCCAGGTTCGTCTTGCCCACTTCCTCGGTCCAACGGCGCAGTACACCCGAGAGCCGGGCGAAAGCGATCTGCGATTGCTCGTTGGCCGTGGTGTATATGATTTCGGGGCTTGGTATTTGCAGGGGAACGTCGGCTTCGGCCGGTTCGTCCTCGGCTGCACTTCGGCCGGCCAATTCGGCCCGACGCTGAATAACCTGCCGGAATGCCTCGAGCCGCTCGGCGAAATCGGGTGGGAAGTAAAGCGCCGCCTCGTATTCACCCGCCTGCACTGCATTGCGAGCCTGCTCGCGCGGATCGGGGAGCCCCTCGTTGTTCTCGCGCGGTTCGTCCGGCGCGAAGTACAAATCGAGCAGGCGGTCCCTTTTAGGATCTCCGAACAGCGACTGGGCAAACTGCCGGTTCTCCACCAGCGGCGGCAAGTCGATCAAGTCCTTCGCCCCAATCACCAACACCTTGCTGGGGTGCTCCTCGATGAACTGCGAAATCTGGAAGAAGCTCATTCCCAGAAGCGGGTAGAGCAGAAGCGGCAGCACGACAATCATGAACAGAGTACGCCGATCGCGAAACTGATCGCGAATCTCGCGAGAGAGAATCAGCCTGACGTTCGACCAGTTCATGCTTTTGGGATTTCTGATTTGGGATTTGGGATTTAGGATTTCTGATTTAGGATTTCTGATTTAGGATTTAGGATTTCCGCTTTCAACTCTCAACCATCAACTCTCAACCATCAACTCTCAACCATCAACTTTCAACTCTCAACTCTCAACTGTCAACTTTCAACTCTCGACATGACGCGAGATCAACTGGAAGAACAACTCTTCGAGATCTTCTTCCTGGTGCCACTCGCGCAGTTGTTCCAGTGTCCCCTCCACCAGGAGATGTCCCCGATGGATGATCGCCACCCGGTCGCACAGCTTCTCGGCCTCGCGCATGATGTGGGTCGAGAAGATGATGCACTTGCCCTGATCGCGCAGCTCGGCGACGGTTTCCAACAGCGCCCGGGCGACCAGCACGTCCAACCCGACCGTTGCTTCGTCGAAGATGAGCACGGGTGGGTCATGCACGATGGCCCGGGCGACGGAGACCTTCTGCTTCATACCGGTCGACATCTTGGCGCCCAGCAGGTCGCGGATATCGTTCATTTGCAGCCGCTCGAACAGTTCTTCCATGCGCTGGGCGAGTTGCTCTTGGGGAATGCGGTGCAGGCGGCCGAAGAATTCGACCATCTCCCAGGCGGTCATCCGATCGTAGACCGCCGTGTTGGCCGACATGAAGCCGATCTGATGGCGGACCTGCGAGGATTGTGTAAGCACGTCGAACCCGTTGACGGTGGCCTTGCCGGCCGTGGGCCGCAGCACGGTGCTGAGTATCCTAAGCGCCGTGGTCTTGCCCGCGCCGTTGGGACCCAACAGGCCGAATATCTCGCCGGGCCGGGCGCAGAACGTAATCCCTCCCAAGGCCACCAGGCGGCCGCGGCGGAGATCGGCGTAGTGCTTGGTCAATCCCTCAGCGTATATCATGATCGATTGGGCCCACGAACGCCCGGTGGTTGAGCGCCGCGCAACCCCCGGGGTTGGCGGGGCGCGACCC
>JAUWJC010000601.1 GCA_030607895.1 Pirellulales bacterium | reverse complement strand
CGAGGAGCGTTTGGCCCGGCGTGAGGTCGTCAAACTGTATCCAGCAGTCGAATGTCAAACCGCCGGTCTCGGACAGGTTGATTCCATGCGGGATATCGCAGTTTTTTGCATCGCCCGGTCCGAAGTGTCGTTGTAGAACAAGCCCCTTATGGGCGACCGTCTTGACTTGTCCTTGGCGCCAGAGGCCCTCGAGCAGGGTCTTGTCGATTTCGTGGACCCGCGCCACCGTTTTCTGCGTTTCGGCGATCCAGTAGCGGCCGTCCTGCTCGATCAGGTCGGGATAACTCATCCTGACCTTTGAGTCGGGATCGTAAAGGAGTATTTCGGGTTGCGACCAGTGGATGTGGCCGTCTCGCTCCACGCCGCCGACGATCCAGGCCGGATTGCGACCGTTAAAGTCCCGGCCGCTGTGATCGTGGAACCAGAAGAGGAAGCGGCCGTCGGCCGTCCGCCAAAGTTTGGGACACGCCCGCGAAGTCTTGATCCGGCGTCCCCCCGGCGTGTATGTCATGTGTACTGGCTTCGTCCAGGTGTGTCCGCCGTCGTTGCTATAGCTCTGGCAAGGGTATCCGGTGGTCGTCCGATATACGCAATAGAGATTGTTGCCGCCGAGCGGAACGATGTTGTGTTCTTCCTGGATCGAACCGAACTCCGGTGCCCGGATGCCGTGCTCTCCGTCGGGCAAGAGGGTCCAGCGCAGCTTTGTCGGATCGGTTTCGGTGAGGATGTTGTCGGAGCGGAAAAGCCATCCCTCGCCGTTATCGAGCATGTATCGGCCGAGCTTCGTGAAGGCGAAGATTGCGCGTCCGTCGCTGACTTTGGGTTTGTCGATTCCCCAGAAAATCTGCACTTTGCCGCCCCAGTTGTTGGCCAGATCGCAAGCGGTCACTCGCACCGGCAGCCGATATCGCCGCTTCGACCACGACTTGCCGTTGTCGTCGGAGTACCTGAAGCAATACCAACCGAGCATGTCTGTGCGACAGCCTTTTTTCTTGCCGGGCAACGTGCGGATTTTATCGCCGTTGTAGGTGTAGAAGGTGTAGACGCGGCCGCCGGGCACGATCAGCGGCGTCACCCAAGACGCTTCGGGGCCGCTGCTCGGCTCGATGTCGACCAACTCGGACCACGTTCTGCCCTTGTCGGTGCTGATGGTGGAGACCACGTGCTGGCCCTTCGTGCCCTCATGCCCCGTGCCGGTGGTCAGAGTGCAAAGCCAATTGCTGTCTTTGGTCACGACGACGTATGGTTGATCGCAGTACCCTTCGTCTGGAATGACGCTGCCGCAACGCATGTCGCGCGGGTCATCGCCCGCGAAACAAGCAGTGCAAGAGCAAATAGCGAGGACTAGCAGAACGAAAAAACGTGAAAATATCGGCCTTTTCATAAGATCATTTCCCTGGGAGTCTCATCGGCAACTTGCGGCGGCTTAGAATGCCTTTCCGTCTATCACGCAGCCGTCGCCACGGTTGCCCAGATAGGAATGGGTCAACAGGTCAATCGTGTAGCTAATCATATGGACCGAGCCGTCGCAGAAGGCCATGTGGAAGCCATTGCTGTGCGCACTGCCAAACGCCCAGGGGTATTCAAGCCCTGGCGTGTCCTGCAAGGGACGGCAAACGTCGTTGGGGTTGGTCCAGCGCGTCACGTCCCAGTCCACGCCGCAATCCGTGACTTGGTCGTCCGACCGCGAGCCTGCGTCATAGTAATGGTCGGGCCAGCAATACTTTTCGCCCGCCAAATAGGTGTTGCTCGTGCCGTCGGTGATGTCGCACAGGGCCACCTCGCTGTGGACGTAGAAAACGCCCGTGGCGTCTTTTGCGCCGAAAACCACCGCCGCCCATTGCTGCCCCACCATCTGATCGCCCGCGGCAAGCGACGAGGGACCATGATAGAAGAGCGGAATTCCGGCGGACGGGGAAGTTCCGCCGCAGGCCGCGTAATCGCTACGGAAGACCAACGGCGGCTTATCCAAGTTCCAGTAGTTCACTGTCGAGACGTGCGGGTAAAGTCCGGGAGAGCGACGAGTGGGACATGTCAACACCTCCAGCGGCACCGCTTCACGTTGTGGAAAATAGACGGATTTTTTTTGGTCGAACGTGGAGCCGGCGCCCAGGTCGTGTAGGGCTTGCTGCTCGATGTACGGCAGGATGCTGAAGACCCAACCGCCGGGCTGTCGCTTGCCGAAGCCGCGGTCCGGGTCGCCGACCCAATAGTTGCCCCCGCCGCCCGTGGGCAGATAACCGTGAACTTCCTCGTGGCTGAGGCAGCCCAGGGCCACAAAACACAAGAAAACAAATCAAAAACACATCATGGAATCTATCGTAACCCATATTTTTCTCATTCACGTCACTATCATAAGAACATCAGTTGTGTTGAAGAGGTTAAATCAAGCATAT
>JAUWJC010000055.1 GCA_030607895.1 Pirellulales bacterium | reverse complement strand
CTCCGTTGGCCAAGTTCTTGGGGATCGGCCCCGACAGTAGTGCCCCCGACAGTAATGCCACAGACAGTCGCACCTCCGACAGTGGCGGACCGGAGGCTCAGATACCCGCGAAAACGCCCGAGTCGCCCGGCGAGATTCCAGCACCCGATGAATCGATGCCCGATCAACCGGGTCCCGATCAACCGGAGGCGGAAGCCGCGCCTGCCGAGGCCAAGCCTTCGGACACAGCCGAACCAGTGCAGGCCCCCCCGCGGACGCCTTCACGGGAGCCGGCTCCTGAAAACCCGACCGTTGCTCCCGCACCGGCCGAGCCGGGAAGCCTCCCCGAAGCCGATGCATCAAAACCACAACCGGATGCCAAGCCAACAACCGCACCGGCGGCAAAACCCGGCGCTGCGTCGACAGAGATAGTAATGCGACCAGCGGTCGAGAAACCGGCCGTGGAAGCGCCCAAGCCGGAAACCAAATCGGACGAACCGGCTCCCGCGCCGCCGGACCCCATCGGGAAACTCGTCTCCGGCGGTGAAGTGCTGCTCGAATTCGATCCCGGTTCGGTCGCCTGGCGGCGTGTGCCCACCGAGGCGGGCGTACCGCCGCGATACGAACTGCTTGCCTTACCCACCTATCGGCCGATCGTTGCACTGAATGCCGAGATCGAACTCCAATTGATCGGCGGTACGCAGGTTACACTGCAAGGGGCCGATCAAGAGAGAGTGGCAGGCTTGACCGTGCGGTACGGTCGCTGTGTGTTGCGAGCCAACGGGAAGGCGGGCTCGAAATTGCGGTTGCGAGTGGGCGACCGGGCGGGAGTGCTGACATTCCGGGACACCAAATCGACGGTGGCCATAGAGGTAACCCGGTCACTGGTCCCCGGCAAGAATCCGGAAACCGAGCCGGCTGATGAAACGGTCGACCTGTACGCAATCAGCGGCCGGCTCCTCTGGACCGCGCAGCGAGGTGGTCAACCGATGGAGTTTGACGCCCTTGCCCGGCTGAGGCTGGACGGCCAATCACCCGAGCCGGCCGCCGCGTTGCGGGAGTTCCCCAAGTGGACCGTCTCGGACGAAGTGGGCCCGCTGGACAAACGAGCTTCAAACACACTGGAACAAGCACTTCAAGTGGACCGCCCGGTGAGCCTGACGCTGCGGGAGTTGACCGACCATCGTCAAAGGGAAGTACGCTGGCTGGCGATACGGTGTCTTGGATACATTGGTGAATTCGATCCGATGGTGGCCGTGTTGAACGATCCCAACCAGAAGCTTCTCTGGCCCGACTATATCGAGCACTTGCAGGGCGCGCTGTCGCGAGGCCCCGAGGCGGCCGTCCAAATCCGCCGGGCCTTCCAGAAGGAGTATCGTGCGGAAGAGGCCGAATTGCTTCGGCTCCTGTGTGGCTTCACCAAGGAGGGACTGCAAGACGGTCAAGCCGAGTTGCTGGTGAAGTACCTGGATCACGAAATCCTAGCCGTTCGGGCACTCAGCTTCTGGAACCTTAAAAAGATCACCGGATCGGGACTCTATTACCAGCCGGAGGCCACGGCGGCAAAGCGTCGGCAGTCGGTACAGAAATGGAGGCAGCGACTCGAGTCCGGCCAAATCTGGGCCAAGCCGACCGAGAAGAAGCCCGCCCGGACCGAAACCGATGCACCAGATGCCCCACTTCCGGAGGGGCTGTAGCCGTTCAGCAAATTCTCGTCCAACTCGTCGGAAGCTGTTCGTAGTGACCGCATTCATGCGGTCTTTTCCCCTGGTTCCCAAGCTCCAGCTTGGGAACCGGTGCTGGCTTTCCACACGCTGCTGAATGGCTTGGTTCCCAAGCTGGAGCTTGGGAACCAGGGATATGACTTGATAAATCGGGGCACTACGAACGGGTTCGGCGAATGTTCAGGCCGTTCATGGGCTCTATCCCCCCTTACACTCGGGCGACAAAAAGCTAAACTGGGATAGATAGGGCGGTTCCTTCGAACTGCCGCCAAAGCTTTGCGTTTGCCTGCCCGGGATGGTTCGGATAAAATGAACGATTCGATTGCCGCCAAGACGCGACGGCACAGCAAAGTTCATAGCAAGGAGTAACTCGGTGCAGATAAAGATCTCTGCTCGCCATGGGCATTTGAGTGAGGCCACCCAGGAGAAAATCAGGGCCAAAGTTGAAAAACTAACTCGCTTTTTTGAGAGGCTTACCACCATCGAGGTGACCGTCGAGCTGAAACACCGAGATACACCCAACGTGGATTTGAGGGTCTCGGCCGAACACAAGCACGATTTCGTGGCAAGCTGCCAATCGGACGACTTGATGGCCTCGATCGACACCGTGATCCACAAACTGGAGCAGCAACTCCGCAAATACAAAGAGAAGATCCAGGATCGCCATCGGAATTCCGGCCTCCGGCAACATGGAGTATCCAGCAACCAGCCGGATGACGGTCCCTAAGAACTATGGTTTGTGTAGGGTGGGCAGTGCCCACCACAAGATATCGCATGTCGGTGGGCAGTGCCCACCCTACATCTTCAGAGAGAAGAGTCAAGTAGGAAAAGCCGAAAGGAGAACACGTGCATGAAGTTCGCCGACTTTGTAAGTCGTGAAGCAATCCGCGCGGAACTCGTCGCCAAGGACAAAGAAGGGGTAATCCGGGAGTTGGTCCAAGCGTGGTTGGACACCGGAAGCATCGAAGCGGATGAACAGGAAAGCATCATCAAGGCGATTTTGAAGCGCGAGGAGTTGGGTAGCACCGGCATCGGTCGCGGCGTGGCCGTTCCGCACACCAAACATCCCAGCGTGGACCGCCTGGTGGGCACAGTGGCCATCAGCAGCGACGGTGTTGACTTCAACAGCCTCGATGGCGAAAAGGTGCAATTGCTTTTTCTGTTGATTTCCCCACCCGATCGTCCAGGTGACCACTTGAGGGCGTTGGAGAATATCTCGCGTCAACTGCGCGACGATACCTTCTGCAGATTCCTCAAGCAAGCCAAGAGCGTGGAAGATATCCAGCAGCTTTTGGACGAAGCCGACAATAACCAGTTCGTATCGTAACATGGACGAAGTCAAGGCAACCCGAACCGTAACCGTAACCAATAGCGCGGGGTTCCACCTTCGGGCTGCAACGCTATTTATGAATCTCGCCCGCCGGTTCGACTCTCACGTCGAAGTGATTAAGGACTCCCAGCGAGCCGACGGTAAGAGCACGCCTTTGCAGCTTACGGCGCTGGGTGCCTGGGAAGGAGATCAGTTGGTGCTGGAGGCCACCGGAGCAGACGCCGAGCAGGCGCTGGACGCCCTGGTGGAACTGTTCGTCACCAACTTTGAAGAAGAGGAAGAGCCGGAACAACAACAGGTGGGGCAAAGTCGTCCCGAGGAAGACACCGCTGATAGCTGAAAGCTGATATACTCAACGTGGGCAAGGATTGCGGTTTTGTGACGAAGTTATCAGTTATCAGTTGTCAGTTATCAGAGCTTGGAAACAACGGCTCTGGCAAGTCTTCAGACTGACTACTGATAACTGACTACTGACAACTTAATCCGAAAACCTCCATTCTTGACCGCGTTGAGTATAGCTTGACAACCCGGGTTGCAGGTTTATTGCGACGGCCCATATGCAAGAGCTACAAGGTATCGCCGTTTCGCCTGGCGTGGCCATTGGCGAGGTGCTGGTGATGGATACGGAAGGATTCCGCATCCCTCGGCGCTTCGTTACGCGCGACGCGGTGGAAGACGAACTGGAACGGCTCGGCAGGGCCATTACCGCCGCCGGCGCGGAAATCGCCCGAAAACGCGACATGGTATCGCAAGAGTTGGGTACCAAGTACGGCGCGATCTTCGAAGCCCACTTCCAGATGCTCAATGACGCGCAATTGCGCTGTGAGCTGGAGGAGATGATCCGCCAGCGCCACTATTCGCCCGAGTATGCCGTCAGCCGCACGTTGCGCCGTTATGCCCAGGTCTTCCAGAAGTTGGAAAGTCCCTACCTGGCCGAGCGGGCAAACGATATCTTCGATATCGAGAAGCGGCTGTTGCGCAACCTGTTGGGACGGCGCCGCGAGGGTATCTCGCACCTGACCTCGCCTGTTTTGGTGCTGGCCCATAACCTTACACCCAGCGAAACGGCCAACCTCGATCACCGGTTTGTGAAGGGGTTTGTAACCGAGGTAGGTGGGCCGGGCAGCCATACGGCCATCGTGGCCGAGGGATTGGGGATTCCGGCAGTTGTGGGAACCGGCCCGTTCTTGAGCGAAGTATCGGGCGGCGACCTGGTAATCATCGACGGGGACAAAGGGCTTGTCGTTCTCCACCCCGACGAGGAGGCGATCGCCCGATATCGCCACGAGGTCGAAGAAGCCCGAACTCTGGCCGCCAGGCTGGAAACCCTTCGCGACCTGCCGGCCGAAACGGCCGACGGTGTGTGCATCGAACTGTTCGGCAATATCGAGTTCCCTTACGAAGTGGACCACTGCATCGCGCGGGGCGCCAACGGCGTCGGGCTGTATCGTACCGAGTTCCTTTACCTGGGCGCGGATACGGAACCCGACGAAGAAGCTCACTTCGAGGCCTACTGCCGGGTCGTCCAAACCATGGGCGACCGGCCCGTGACAATTCGCACCTTCGACCTGGGAGCCGACAAGGTCCCCCATCTGCCCGACCCCGAGGACGAACGCAATCCGTTCCTCGGGCTGCGCAGTATCCGCCTGGCGCTTAGAAACTTGCCGATGTTTCGCACGCAGCTACGGGCGATTCTTCGGGCAAGCGTGTTAGGGAAGGTGCAGGTCATGTTCCCGCTCGTCTCCACGATTCTCGAACTACGCCAAACCAAGATGGTCCTGGCCGACGTAATGGAGGACCTGGACGAGCATGGGGTCAAGTTCGACCGGAACCTGGCCGTCGGTATGATGGTCGAGGTCCCCTCGGCGGTGCTGATGATCGACCCCTTTGTTGAAGAGGTCGATTTCATCAGTATTGGAACAAACGACCTGATTCAGTACACGCTGGCGGTCGACCGGAGCAACAAGGACGTTGCCGGGTTGTACAATTCGGCCGATCCGGCCGTGTTGAAGCTGATCGCCATTGCGGTGAAGGCCGGGAACCGAAAGCCGATTCCAGTCAACCTCTGCGGCCAGATGAGTGGGAGCCCCATTTACACCATGCTGCTGTTGGGTTTCGGCCTGCGGCAACTAAGCGTAACACCTAGTGCCATTCCCGAAATCAAAAAGGTCTGTCGCAGCGTAACCATCGAGCAATGCGAAGCGGTTGCCAGCCGGATCGGCTCGATGGAAAACGCCCGAGACATTAAGGCATACCTGAAAGGAGAACTACAGAAACACGTGCCGGAACTGGCACAGTGAGTCGAGAGTTGAAAGTTGAAAGTTGAGAGTTGAGAGTCGAGAGTCGAGAGTTATAAAGCCGCGACCGGTGGTCGCGGTCGGGGCAACAGTAAACGGTTACAAGCAAACAAATTCAACGGTTTCCCGTCATTGACGGCAGTGACGGGAGAGATCGAACCGATGGTTCGACAACGAGTACGTATTCGCTTTCGCAAACAGGGAGATCTGCGCCTGATAGGGCACCGGGACCTGGTGCGAACCATGGAACGAATGTTCCGCCGCGCCGCCTTGCGATTGAGGATGAGCCAGGGCTTTCATCCAAAGCCGCGAATGAGCTTTCCCTCCGCATTGGCAGTGGGCATTGAAGGACTTGACGAAGTTATGGAATTGGAACTGGCCGAATCATGCACGGGCGAGCAGCTTCTTGCCCGGCTGGCGCCTTCGAGCGTTACCGGCCTGAGGATCCAGTCTGTTGAAGTCCTTCCGGCGGTGGCCAAAAAGGCCCAGGTTCGCAGCCTTACTTACCAGTTGCCCATTCCCGTGGATCGCCGGGCGGAGGTGGCCGACAGGGTGGCCCGGCTGATAGCCGGCCCACGCCGCCTGATCCGGCGTCCGGGGAAACCCGCACCCATCAATCTGCGCGGTGCCCTGGAAGAACTGACGCTGACCGACGGCATACTATCGATGAGGTTTCGGGTTTCGCGACAGGCGGACCCCGGACCACGCGACGTGCTGGCGGCGTTGGAATTGACCGATCTGGAGCAAGAGGGAGTCTGTCTCACTCGCAGCGCCGTAGAGTTGCAATCGGAGTTGCAATCGGAGTTGCAATCATGAAATTCTCTCCTCTGTCTCATCACCAACGCCCAGGAAGCTTCAAGCGATTGCGTGCTCGCCATCCTTGCCGAGCAAGAAAGCCACAACATGAAGCAGGAAATGCTAATCAATGTATCGCAGCCGGAAGAATGTCGGATTGCGATCGTCGAGGACGGTGTTCTCGAAGAACTCTATGTAGAACGAACCGCACAAGATAACTATGTAGGCAACATCTACAAGGGAGTAGTAGTCAACCTGGAACCCAGTATCCAAGCGGCCTTTGTCGATTTCGGCGTGGGCCGCAACGGGTTCCTGCACGTCAGCGACATCGAGCCGCAATACTTCCGACAGGGAGGCTTCGACCCGCGGAAGCTAATCGAGACGGGCAACTCCGGGCGCGGTGGAAGCAGCTCCCCGACAGACCGGTCCGATGCGGCGGATGACGCACCCGGCGACCAGTCGCCGGCCACCCGGCCGCCCGGCCGTCGCCCACCCCGTTACGGCACCCGCCCCCGCGTCAAGCCGCCCATCCAGGATATCCTCCGCCGCGGCGATGAAGTGCTGGTCCAGGTAATCAAGGAAGGCATCGGCACCAAGGGCCCAACGCTGTCCACCTACATCAGCATTCCCGGCCGATACCTCGTGTTGATGCCGGCGCTGGGTCGGGTGGGTGTCTCCCGAAAAATCGACGACGACGAAGTCCGCCGCCGGCTCCGCGACGTAATGCTGGAACTCAACCCGCCCAAAGGCATCGGGTTCATCGTTCGCACCGCCGGAACCGACCGAACCAAGAAGGAACTCTCCCGCGATTTGGCCTACCTGCTGCGCCTCTGGAAGGTGATCGTCCGCCGGATCAAAAAAATGGCGGCACCGATCGACATCTACGAAGAAAGCGATATGATCATCCGCACCATTCGCGATATCTTCACCGGCGATGTAGATACCATTTACATCGACGAGCCGTCGGCCTACGAGCGGGCGAGGGAGTTCCTGCAGCTTGTGATGCCCCGCTATGTAAACCGGCTGCAAATGTACGAAGGAAAAGAACCACTCTTCCATAAGTACAAGCTGGACGAGGAAATCGCCAAAATACACCGGCGCGAAGTGCCGCTCAAGTCGGGTGGTTCCATAGTGATCGATCAGACCGAGGCCCTGGTGGCCATCGATGTCAACAGCGGCAGGTTTCGAGCCGAAGACTCGGCCGAAGAAACCGCCTATCAAATGAACCTCCTGGCCGCCAATGAAATCGCCCGGCAAATCAGGCTCCGCGACTTGGGCGGCGTGCTGGTCAACGACTTCATCGACATGCGAAAGGAAAGGCACCGCCGAAGCGTGGAACACGCGTTGCGCGATGCCATGCGTCGCGATCGGGCACGAACCAAGATACTCCGGACCAGCCCCTTCGGCCTGATCGAGATGACTCGACAACGAATTCGCCCCAGCCTAAAGCGAAGCGCCTTCACCGATTGCCCTTCCTGTGGCGGGTCCGGCGTCGTGAAAACCCCCGAAAGTATGGCTATTGAAGTCGTCCGCCTGCTAATGCTGGCCAGCCAACGCCCACAAATGAGCCAGGTTACCATCACCGTGGCCAGCGAGGTGGCCGCTTTCCTCAACAACAAGAAGCGACACGAGTTGGCCAGACTCGAGACCGAGGGCACCATGACCGTGCAAGTCCTTGGCGCCAAAGGAGTTCCGCCAGAACACCTTGTTATCGAGTGCAAGGACAGCCAGCAGCGGGCGGTGACATTCCCCGGCGCGTAGCACTTGAACACGTTCAGTTAAACCTGATATACTCGACGGGGTCAAGGATTGCGCTTTTGGTATGAAGTAGTCAGTTATCAGTTATCAGTTATCAGCCTGAAGACTGGCAAAAGCCGTTGTTTCCAAGCTCTGACAACTGACAACTGATAACTTCGTCACAAAACCGCATTCTTGACCGCGAGCAGTATATCGCATACACAGGATACACCATGTACGCAATCATCGAAGACGGCGGTCGACAGTTCAAAGTCGAAGAAGGACAGCAGTTCGACATCGACTACCGCGATCTGTCCGCCGGAGACCAGATCACTTTCGACCGCGTTCTGGCCTGCCGGGACGACGACGGTCTGAAAGTGGGGCAGCCAACACTCGAGTCGGTCACCGTCACCGCCGAAGTATTGGGTGTCAGCCAGGGACCCAAGCTGGGCGTCCAGAAGTTCCGCCGCCGCAAAAACGTCCACCGCAAGACGGGACACCGGCAGCTCTACAACCGGGTTAAAGTCCAGACGATCGAGACCGCTTGAACCGGCCAGCTATCAGCGATCAGCTATCAGCCAGAAACCCATCAAAAAGCGCTATTTCCAGCGGCTGAAAGCTGATAGCTGACCGCCAAGGTTCAGATGTTGCAGTTTTTTTCAAATTAGCCATATCTCTTGGTCCATCGTTGGCCGAAAACATGGACCTGTCCCCTTCCGTGGCGACCAGCCTACTTCCCGCGCCAGTAGGCCAGCGTGTCGGCAACGGTTTGTTCGGGTGTGATTTCGGGGGACCACCCGGTCAGGTTGACCAGCCGGGTGGTGTCGGCGATTGGGTCTTGCTTGAATCCCGGGCGGAGTTCGACGACGGGCCGCCGGGGATCGGCCATGTCGTGGAGTATCGCCAACAAGTCGCCCGAGCGGCGGTTGATGCCCGACCCAACGTTGTATACTCCGCCGCACTCCCCATGCTCCATCAACAGGCAATAGGCGCGGACCACGTCACGCACGTCGGTCAGGTCGATATGGGCGTCGCGAGTATAGACTTCCACCGGTTGTGAACCTCCGGCGGCGAACTGCCGGACCCATTGGGGCAACATCATCCGCGCGTTTTGGCGTGGACCCGTATGTTGGAACGCCCGAACGATAACGGCATCGCACAACCCCCGCTCGACCGCTCGGCAAACCTCTGCCTCGGCCGCCAGTTTCGTCCGGCCGTATCCTCGCTCGGGGCCCAGCGGGGCGTCTTCATCTACTCTGGGTAATTCTGGCGGAACGGGTGCGTAGACGTGGCTGGTACTTGTCAGTAGCACTCGGGGACGCGGGCGCAGCCGGGCGGCCAGTTCCAACACCTGCCGCGTGCCGCCTACGTTGATCGCTTCGGCCTGAAGCGTCGGCTCGGCAAGGCCGCAATCCTCCGGAATGCTGATTGCAGCCAGATGATAAACGGCGCCCGGCCGGAACCGCTCGATCCGGCGGCAGGCTTCTTCGGACAAACCGGCGGCGGCCATGTCCCAAGCCACCAGTTCCACCCGGCCAGCAAGCGACTCGGAGCTTTCTGCCATCCATTGGCCGGCCGGCGAGCAACCAAATACCGCGTGGCCCGTGTCCAGCAGGTGCTCGGCCAAGAACCCACCCACAAAGCCCGAAATGCCGGTAATCAAAACGCGATCAAACATACCACAAGTTCGCAAACGGCGGCGGAACGAGCCGCTCCCAACCCGTATTTCTCACCAACCAGGGACGTCCCGAAACAGTGCTGCGAAAACTCCCGGGAAAACACTGCTTCTAGCGAAGCAGTGGCACACCGTGGGGGTGAGAAATGCAGGCTAACAGTTCATTGTATCGAATCATACCGGCCCCAGGGAAATAGGAAAATGGGGGACAGTCACCTATTTTCAGCCCCCTATTTCTCCCTATTTCTCTATTTCTAGGTATCTGCTTGACGGCGTGCGTGCTTCTGGCCGCAGTTGGATGTTGGGCTCGGGCATACTGCTAGCGAGGGGGAGCAGGTGATAGGCACCTTTTTCCCTGCATGATGATGTGGTGTGGCTAATATAAAGTCGCGACCGGTGGTCGCGGTGAACGATTGGCAAAACCGCATGTTTCCTACCGCGGACGCGACCACCGGTCGCGGCTTTATAAGTAAGAAAAATCTTGCCCTGCCACCCCAACTTCCCTGAATTGCGGTCATTCTAATTGACACGGTAAGTTGGGCCAAGTTATACTAGAAAGACGGTAACGCAGGCGTTTTTGTTGTTTGGTGTAAATCAGGGCTGCTTGAGGCGGTCTGGGCTTATACTCAACGCGGTCAAGAATGGAGGTTTTCGGATTAAGTTATCAGTAGTCAGTCTGAAGACTTGTCAGAGCCGTTGTTTCCAAGCTCTGACAACTGATAACTGATAACTGATAACTGATAACTGATAACTGATAACTGATAACTGATAACTGATAACTGATAACTGATAACTGATAACTTCGTCACAAAACCGCAATCCTTGCCCGCGTTGAGTATAGCGTGTTGCTTCGTGCGAAACGACCCCGGCTTGTCCCGATCAAAATGGACTTGTTGAGGCGGATCTTCCGCCACCCGATTAGAAAAAAAGAAGAGGTCGCCCCATGAACCTCGTCGGTAAAATCTTCACCGTGTTGATCCTGTTGATGAGCGTGCTCTTCATGGGCTTTGCCGTGGCCGTTTACGCCACGCACAAGAACTGGCGCGACGTAGTGCTGAACCCCGAGGCGTCGGGCGGCAAAGACCTGGGCTTGAAGTTTCAGTTGGAAAACGTCCGGGCTCGCAACCAGGAACTCAAGGATCAACTAGATAAGATCGACGGCGAGTTGGCCGCCGAAAAGGCCGCCAAGCGACAGGCGCTTTCCAAGTTGGAAACCGAAAACGACGAACTCAAGCGAGAACGCGACCAGCGCGATCGCGAACATGCCAAGCTCAAACAGGCCGAACGCGAAGCCGTGGCCGCCATGCAAGCCACCCAGGAAACTCTGGCGGGACTCCGTGCGGAAGTCGACGAGTTTCGAGAGAAGATCGGCAAGGCTCAGGCCGAACGCGACGCCCACTTCAAGAGCGTGGTCAGCTTGACCGACGATCTGCATCAATCGGTCAACGAGTTGAAGCGGTTGAAGGCCCGACAAGTAACCTTGGCCGCCGACCTGGCCAAGGCCAAGGAGATCCTACGGCACAAGGGACTCACGCTTCACACGCCTACCGCCGACACTCCGCCGCGGGTTGACGGCCTGGTGTTGGCCACCACGGGCGACGGGCTGATCGAGATATCGATTGGCTCCGACGACGGGCTGCTGAAAGGCCATTCGCTTCAGGTGTACCGGATGGCAGGCGGGGTGAGCACGTATCTGGGCCGTATTGAAGTAGTAAGAACCTCGCCCGACAAATCCGTCTGCAAGGTTGACCCCAACTATCGAAAAGGCACCATCCAAAGGGGTGATCGTGTCGCTTCCAAGCTCAACTGACAACAGTGTTCCCGAACCGGCCGGACCCATTGGCCCCGTCGGCCCGGCCCGGCAGTTTCGTAAGCCCAGGGCCGACGTCTACACGGTGCTCTTGGCGGTGTCGCTGGTCGCCATCATTTTGGCGATTGTCTGTCTGTACCTGGAGATGAAGGATTAAGGTTTCGAGTTCAAGGGTGGGCCATCGCCGGCCCGCGCGACTTCGCCGATCGGCCCGACAGCCGTGGCGAGTTGCGAAGCCGCAAACGGCACTATCAACTATCAACTATCAACTATCAACTACACACTATCCACTACGTGAGCAAGGATGCTCGAGCGATTTCTCGGCTGCTTCAGTTCCGATCTGGCCCTGGACCTGGGAACGGCCAATACGCTCCTTAGCGTGGCCGGCGAGGGGATCGTGTTGGACGAACCCTCGGTGGTGGCCGTCGAGGGCCAAACCAACCGTATCCTCTCCGGCGGTTGCGCGGTCGGGCACCTGGCCAGACAGATGCTCGGCCGAACGCCCAAGTCGATCTCCGTCGTCCGGCCGCTCTCGGACGGCGTGATTACCGACTTCGAACTCTGCGAGGCCATGCTTCGCTATTTCTTTCACAAGGCCCAGCGGGGCGGGTTGCGGTTGAAGCCCCGAGTGTTGGTGGCGGTGCCGGGATGCATCACGCCGGTGGAGAAACGGGCGGTCTTCAACAGCACACATCGGGCCGGTGCTCGGCAGGTCTTCCTGCAAACCGAAGCCAAGGCCGCCGCCATCGGCGCCGGATTACCCATCGCCGAGCCGGTCGCCAGCATGGTCTGCGACATCGGCGGCGGCACTACCGAAGTGGCCGTCATCAGCATGGCCGACGTCGTGGCCAGCCGATCGATCCGCGCCGGCGGCGACAAAATGGATCGGGCCATTGTCGACTACCTCCGCCGCCATTACAGCTTGCGAATTGGCCTCTCCGCCGCCGAGCGGCTGCGGATCGACACCGGCAGTGCGTATCCGCTGGAGGAGGAGTTGGTGCAGGAGGTCAGTGGGCTCGATACCCAGAGCGGCCTGCCACGCAAGGCAACCGTCACCAGCGAGGAGGTCCGCCAGGCGCTGGGCGATCCGCTGGAAAAAATCCTCGAAGCGATCAAAGAGACGCTCGACCATTGCAGCCCCGATCTGGCCGCCGACCTGGTCGACAGCGGAATGGTGCTTTGCGGTGGCGGCGCCTTACTGAGGGGAATCGACCGATACCTGGCCGAGCAAACCGGCTTGCCGGTCCGCGTGACCGCCGAACCGTTGGCCGCCGTCGCCCGCGGAACGCTCATCTGCCTGGAGCACTTCGACCGCTGGCGCCCCACGTTCCAGTCGAGCGACGACGATGTCTAACGCCAAAAGGAGTTTCGGAGCCGGGCCGTGTCGGCCCGGTATACTGCTCGCGGTCAATAATTGCGGTTTTGTGACGAAGCTATCAGTTGTCAGTTATCAGTTGTCAGAGCTTGGAAACAACGGCTCTGGCAAGTCTTCAGACTGACAACTGACAACTGATAACTGACAACTCGATCCGAAAACCTCAATTCTTGACCGCGTTGAG
>JAUWJC010000028.1 GCA_030607895.1 Pirellulales bacterium | reverse complement strand
TGCGTTTAGCCGCCGCGGCCACGCGGCGATGGTGGTCCCCCGGCGTGGCCGCCGGGGCTAAACGATTTGGTTGCGGCCGAAGGCCGCGCTAGGGTTTCTCCCACCGCACTTCCAACTCGATCCATTCGTGCGATTTCATTACTACCGTAACGGAATCGCGCTGGACGGGCAACTCGTCCAACAGTTCGCCTCCGAGGCTGATCTTCCGGGCCGAGGCAATGGAGCGGAACGATCTCAGTCGAAACCGGGTCCGCCGGCCCGCCGTCTCCAACAAGCGGACACGAAAACCGACAACATGGCCGTCTGCACTGACAGGCTCCAAATGGGTCGCCAGCACGCTCTTGGCGCCCAGGTGCAGTAACCAACCAGAATCGCCCGACGGCGGCCGCGACGCTCCGGACACAATGGTCTTGGGGGCGAGGAAATCGAGTGCGGCAGTT
This sequence comes from Pirellulales bacterium, assembly GCA_030607895.1. Taxonomy (GTDB): domain Bacteria; phylum Planctomycetota; class Planctomycetia; order Pirellulales; family Thermoguttaceae; genus JAUWJC01. The sequence continues at coordinate 14,643 of JAUWJC010000028.1, read as the reverse complement.
GCCGGATCGGGTAGATCGATGCCGATACCCAACCGGAAGTGCCTCGATGTCTCGCCGCGAACAACCAGCAGGGTGTCGAGTTTCCGCAGCCCAAACCGCCGATGGTAGGGCAGCCCGCCGGTAAGAACCGTCGTGCGGGTCTTTTCCGTACGCACCTCGACGAAGTGCGGAGCCTCCACCTGCACGCAGTCGGTGGGTCGGGCGAGCAGATTCACGCTCCGATATAGATCGGCCGTGGCGTCGCCCCAGGCCAGTCGCATGGCGTAGTACGAATTCCAGGGGTTGGCGCCCGGGAGTTGGTCGATATCCAGTTTCAAATCCAGCTCGATGACGCGGCTTCCGCGGCGGCTCCGCGTGGTCTGCACGAATCGGGCCACTTGGCGTCCGCGACGGTCTACCAGCCGGCCACGACACACAATCTCACCCAGCATCGGCCCCGACGAAGTGACCGACAACTCGTCGGCCGCCATGATCGAGTAATCCACCTCCGGATCGTCGGTCTGAAAAACACCCTGCCGGTCAGACCTTGAAACGGGTATCCTCAAGGCCACCTGCTGCGCAAGCCGATTGCCGCGGCTGTGGTAGTCGAAGATCGACCGGATGGCCCCGGTCACCGGATCGAAGGTAGCCTCGAAGAACTCGTTGCGCAGCACATTCCCCTCGGCCAGCGGCGATGGCCCCTTCTTTTTCTTCTTTCTACCCCAACGTCGAACAGCCGAAAAAGGGACCAGGTTTAATTTGTGCGAAGCACCCTCCGGGCCGTTCCGGAAAATTAAACCTGGTCCCTTTTTCGGTCCAATCCACGAAAACCCCATCGCCGGCACGTCGACCAACTCGGAAACGTCCACGTGCACCGTCCGCGAGAAGCTACACGGATTGACCACAAGCACGCCCGACGACGCTTCAAGCCCGGGCTTGCCCTCGCCTTGCCGTTGGTGGGAAACACTCCCAACGGCCGACGCAAACCGCGACGTCGCTTCCCGCAGACGGCCGTCGAGACGGCGATCCAAATCGGCATCGCCCTTATGCTTGACAACCTCATCCTCGGCAACGAGGGCGTCTTCGATTTCGTCTATCAGGTCCCTGTCTATCAGATCCCTGTCTCTCTGGGCCGTTTCGTCCGCCGGGTTTGAGCTTGCCAATTGGCCGAGCGCGGCCAGGTTCTCCAAGGCGTCGGCCACAACGCGACGGCCATGGTATCGCACCCAGCGCGAAATCGGATCGACTTGATTGCCGGCAACCGACTGCTTCAGATACGGGGCCCGATACTGGTCCACCGTGTATCGAGCCGACTGGCCCGCGTGCTCGCTCTCCTCAAAATACTTCCCAATCGTGATGAACCGGCCGAGCACGGGCGAGTAGGCGTCCATTCGCTTGAGGTCTTCGTACCATGGGCACGATCGGCCCGGCCAATGGGCGAAAACCGCCGTGGCCGTGTGGTCCAGGTCCATCACGTCGCCCAGCTTCTCCGGCAGAGTGAGGAAAGCGGTTGGCCGGTTTGCGTCCAGTGGCAGCCGGGCCAATGCCTCGATGGCCGTTCCCTCGACACCTTCCCAGATTATCTTGCTCTGGTTGCCGCTGGGGAACCGGCCGTCGTCAAGCGTGAAATGGACCGCCCCAACAAACCCCAGGTTCTTGAGAAGCTGTGGCAGCACGGGCGACAGCCCAAACCGACGTCGACCGAAAATCGTCGGCCGGCGTCCGAGTTGCCTCTCGTAAATCTCTAACCCACGGCGCAACTGCACGCGGATCGTCTCCAACGGCAGAAGCGGCAGGACTCGCTCGTCGTATTCGCCGCCGATGATATCGGCAGTTTCTTTTTGGAGTGCCTCTTTCAGCGCGGCCAGCGTTGCCGGTTCTCGACTGGCCATCTGCTCGCCCGCCTCGGCCGAAATCAGCAGATTCACCGGCGCCGCGCCGGCCAGGTCGTTTCGCAACGGGTGGCCCAGCGTTGTCGGGGCCACCAGCGTCAGGTCCAACAGGTGTGCCTCGACCGGGTAAAAGTACTCCCGGGCTTCGGTCAACAGGTCGAACGCGCTTCGCAGGTGATCGCGGGCGGCCTCGCCGTCGCCATTCAAAGCGGCCTTGGCGGCGCCCAGCGTTTCACGCTCGAATTGATCCTCGTCCAGGGTGCTCATGTATCGCAGTTGCCGGGTAAGCAATTCGACCTGGAGATGACAGAAACCCAGGGCAAAGAAATCGGCAACCAACTCCGGATCGAGATTGGCCGGATCGCCGTCGGCCGGACCGAGGTTGGCCGGATCGCCGTCGAGCCGCTCCAAGGCGGCTTTGACCATCTCGTCTCGGTGAAACAAGTCTTGGAGAATGCAGGCCTCGACGCCGGTTGCCTTCTCCAGCCAGCCCTCCGGCAGCATTTCTTTGGCCGCTTGGGGAACGACAATCAGGCTGCCTGCCGGGTCATCCGGCGGACTGTCGGCGCTGACCCACCCCATGGTTCCATCGGCACTAGCAACCAAGGCCGGGTGATACAGGGCCGACCAGGCCGAGAGCATCTGTTCGGCCTGACGGGCTGCCATGTCAAGACTGAAATCCTCCAGGCTTTGGCAAGGCAGGAGGATGGTTAGTTGATCGAACTTCATGCTATGCAATAACTTACGTCACGCTGGAGGCCGAATAGAGCAAGAATGCCCGGTGGTTGAGCCCAGCGAATAACAATAAAACGCCCGGCGGTTGTATTACGATCCACGATATCCGCTGCGGGCAGCCAAGTCGAGCAGGCCAGTCGCCGCAACCCCCTTCCTGGTGGGGGAGAAGTCCGGCGCACTGAAGGCGGCTATCTCGTTTCCTGGCGGGGGTTTTGGTTGACACGAGGCGGTCAACCGCGTTAGATTAAGTATTAGGAGAGGCTTTTTCCCTTTTTCGTTTCCGTTCGGAATAGAGACGGAGGTACTGCGTCATGGCAAGAGGTGACGCCGTCTGGGGTATCGATATTGGTCAGTGTTCGCTTAAAGCGTTGCGCTGCCGCGCACACGACGATCCCGACAAGCTCGTCGCCGACGCCTTCGACTACATCGAGTATCCGAAGATACTCAGCCAGCCGGGAGCCGATCCGGCGGAATTGGTCGGCGAGGCGTTGAAGCAATTTCTCTCCCGAAACAACGTCCGCGGCGATGCCGTGGCCATCTCCGTTTCGGGCCAGAACGGCTTGGCGCGATTCATCAAGCTGCCGCCGGTCGAATCGAAGAAGATACCCGACATCGTCCGTTACGAAGCCCGGCAGCAAATCCCCTTCGACCTGACGGACGTCGTCTGGGACTACCAGCGCATGGGCGGTGGGAGTGAAGAGGAAGGCTTCGCGCTGGAAACCGAGATCGGCCTGTTCGCCATGAAGCGAGACCAGGTTTTCCGGGCGTTGGAGCCGTTTCGCGAAGCGGGAATCGAAGTCGATTTTATTCAGTTGACCCCGCTGGCGCTCTACAACTACTTGACATTCGACCAGTTGCCGGACCTGCCGCCGGCCGACGAATACGATCCGGAAAACCCGCCCCCATCGATCGTCGTCCTGTCGCTGGGTACCGACTCGACCGACCTGGTGGTAACCAACGGGTACCGCGTCTGGCAGCGAAGCATCCCGTTGGGCGGCAATCACTTCACCAAGGCGCTGACCAAGGAGTTGAAACTCACTTTCGCCAAGGCGGAACACCTGAAGCGTAACGCCACGGCCGCCGAGGACCCCAAGGCCGTTTTTCAGGCGATGCGGCCGGTGTTCAGCGATCTATTGACCGAAATTCAGCGATCGATCGGCTACTTCACCAGCATCGACCGGGCCGCCAAGATCGAGCGGATCGTGGCCCTGGGTAACGCCATGAAACTGCCCGGCTTGCGGCGATATTTGTCGCAGAGCCTGGGATTCGATGTCGCCCGGATCGAATCGTTCCGCGGTCTGACCGGCCCGGAGGTGGTCGGGGCGCCCGCTTTCAAGACGAACCTGCTTTGCTACGGAGTTTGCTACGGCCTGGCGTTGCAGGGCCTGAATAAGGGCATGCTTCGGACCAATCTGTTGCCGAAAGAGATACTCAAGGACCGTCTGATTCGGGAGAAGAAACCCTGGGCAGTAGCCGCCGCCGCCGTGTTGATGCTGGCATGCACGATCAGTTACGCAAGCTTCAGTCTTGCGTTGGGCACGGTTGACAAGAACGACTTCTCCAAAGCTGAACAGGCAGCGGGAAACGTGGCCGGCGAGGCCGCACGCTTCAAAACCGAATCGGACTCCGCCCGAAGTGAATTCGACGTGACCGACGAGATCGGTCAACATCTGGTGGGCAACGTCGAGGGACGCATCCTTTGGCTGGAGTTGCTGCGCACAATCAATGCGTGCTTGCCCAGCGATCCGGCCGACAAGCGACCCAAAGACATAATGATGCGAGGCGAACTGCAAATCACCAGCCTGGAATGCCAGCGAATGGAGAATCTGGCGGACTGGTTCGCGCTGGTGAAGCAGCAGAACCTCTACCAACCGCCGCCGGGTGAGGCAACGCCCGAGCAGCCGGCAGCCGGTCAGCCATCAATAGGCGGGGCACCAGCGGGCGGAGCACCAGCGGGCGGAGCACCAACGGGCGGAGCACCAACGGGCGGAGCACCGGCCGGCGGAGTACCAGCGGGCGGAGCACCGGCCGGCGGGGCGGCGCCCGGTGCTACTCCGCCGGGAGGCCCGCCGCCGGGCCAACCTCCCGAAGCCGCCGCCGGAGCCGATGCCACCGGAGCCGATGCCGCCGGAGCCGATGCCGCTGGAGCACCGACCGCCGAGGCGGGTACTGCCGAGGGCGAGTCGGCGGCGGCCGGTGAAGGGTCGGAAGGCCCGGGCTGGATTATTCAATTGACCGGACATCACTTCCACAATCCCGTGCGGGCGGGTAAGGATCAAGGCGCACAATACGTCCGCGATACGCTCATCGCCGCTCTGCACGGCCAAAAGGTTCTCATGCCGACCGGCGACCGGGAAGGCGTCGAGTTGGTGTCGGTGAAGGAACTCGGCATCAGTTACCCGGTGCTCATCAATCTGGGAAGAGTGTACGAAGTCGAGGTGGAGGACCCAAACGCGGACTTGGAGGCGGAAGGGGGGGTAGGTATCCAAGGTCCCGGCCCCGGACGCCCAGCAAGAGGCCCCGGCGGCCATATGAATGCCATGGGTCACGAGGGCGGACGCAGGATGGTCAAGCTTCGGCGTTTCGATTTCGTCGTGCAGTTCGCTTGGCAGCCTATCCCGCCGACCGTGCGGCACGAGAAGAAAGCGGAAAGCGAAAAGCCGAAAGCTAAAGATGGGATCGAGCCGCTTGCGGCTTCGCAACGCAAAACCTCGGGCCGTCTTCCAGGACCGCGCCCGGAAGAAGTTGCCGCCAATACCTTGAAGGACTGAAAGCAATGGACAAGGTCAAGCTCATTCTGACAGGACTCAAGAAATACCACTTCTGGGTCCTGATTGTGGTGGTGGTCGTAGTGGGGTTGGTGATGTGGGCAACCGCCACGGCCGATCTGGCCGGCAGGTACGAGAAGAGAGAAGGGGAACTCGACGGCCACTTCAGTGCGGTGCGAACAATTGTGAGCGAGCCGGCCCCGCCCAACCAAGGAGTCGTCGACGCCATCCAACATGTACACCAGGACCTGAAGGAGAAGGTCCTCCAGGCTTGGGAAATACTCTACAAGGAACAGAAAGAGAAGAACCCCTGGTCGCCCGTGCTGGGTGAGGATTTCCTCATTGTTGTCAACTCGCTTGGCCCCGACGATGAAATCCCAGTGCAGTATCGCGAACTGTACCAGAACTTCATCCGCGACCACTTCCCCAGACTGCTCGAAATTATCGACGTTCGCCGCCCGGCGGAGCCCAAAGACGACGGAACCGCCGAAGGCGCCAAAATGATGCCGGAGGGAACTAGGCATCCCGGTCACATGGGCTCCGGCCGTATGGGAACTGACGTCGAGATGATCGGCAAAGTCGAATGGAATGACCAGGATCTAGAGCGGATCGAGGCTTGGTTCGATTGGCAGCGTCGCCCAAGTACCCTTCGGGTGCGACTTGCCCAGGAAGACCTCTGGGTGTACGAGGCCCTACTGAGAATTGTCAAAAACACCAACGAAGGCGCCACCGGCTACTACAACGGGGCGGTCAAGCGGATCGAGGCGTTGGAGATCGGGCAGGATGTCTCGCAAAAGCGCGCAAGCAGCCGTCCGCTCATCAAGTCGACGGGCAGTCAGAACACCCGGCGCGGCGGTCAGCCAATGGGCGCCCCCGGCGACATGATGGGCGAGGGAATGATGTCCGAGGCAGTGGACCCTCAAGGCATGGGGCCACCAGCAGTGGAACCTGGAGCGAGGCCCGGACGCTCGGGCGCCGACGGCAAATCTTCCGATCAGCGGTTGGCCCAGCGACTCATGGAAGGCCGCTACGTCGACGACAGCGGCAATCCGCTCGAGGCCGCCGCAAAGCATCCCTACGCCGAATTCAAGATGATGCCCATCCGAATGCTCCTGGTGATGGATCAGCGGAAACTGCCTAGACTGCTCGTCGAATGCGCCAACTCAAGCATGCCGGTCGAAGTCCGGCAGGTTGGGATCAGCCCAGGTGAGGGCGCCCGAATCGACTTCTCGAGAATAGCCGCCCAAAACCAGCCCGTGCGACGGACCAGGTCGCCCGGCGGTTATCGGGGAGGAGCCGAGATGGGGATGGAACCCAGCTACGGCAGGTCGTCTCACAGACCAAGCCGTGGCGGGTCTTCGACAAGGATGTTGGGACCGGCAGCCGAAGGGGATTACGGGCCCTTTGATGTCCCCCTTGAAATCGCGGGAATCATTTATATCTACAATCCTCCAGATCGAGATAAATTGGGAACGGGAGCTGCCGCGGAAAAACCCGCGGAAGCCGCACCACCGGTAGAAAAGCCGGCCGCACCAGCGGTAGAAAAGCCGGCCGCACCAGCGGTAGAAAAGCCGGCCGCACCACCAGCAGTTCAACCGGCCGCACCGCCGGCAAAAAAGCCGGCCGCACCGCCGGCTGAACAGCCGTAATTTATACACTCGGTCCCAAGCTCTGCTTGGGACCGCACCGCATCGTATTGCTGGAGAGTAGTGGGTTCCCAAGCAGAGCTTGGGAACCAGATTAACCAGATCAAGGCATGACGCCTTGGGGCCAACGTGGCCCCAGCGCACCGAACGAGAAGGACCCGAGCGCAGCGAACGAGAAGGAAAGGAGCGGAACCGATGAAACTAAAGTTGAGCCTCGACAAGAACACGATTCAGCAGTTCTTCGTCAACCACGTTGAGAAGACATTGTTTGGGGGGATTGTCGTTTGCTTCCTGTTCTTCGTTGTTCAAGCCATCGGCCGGGAGCGTTTCGACAAGACGCCGCAAGACCTCGTCCAGGCCACCGAAAGCGCCGACCAGCACCTCAATGACACAAAACCGGAAGCCGACCGTGAGCCCGCGCCATATCCGGACCGGGCCAAACGCAGCCGCATTCGGATCGAGGAGAGGTTCTACGCACACACGGCCACCTGGAACCCCGCGGAGTTCCCGCAAAGAAGCAAACGCGGGGAGCCGAAGTTGTTCACCGTGCAGAAGCTCCGCGGCATGGCCGGCGCGGGCCCGTTTAGCCTTTCGGCCAGTGGGATGGGCGCGGATAGGGCCTCGATGGCACGTGAAAAGGCGAGAAAAGAAAAGGAAGCAGCCAAGAGGCGGAGGGAGAAGGAGAAAGACGAGAAAAGGAACAGGAAATCCCGTGACGACGAGAAGAAAGAACGCGGCTCCCGAATGGCCGAAATGAGCCTGCCCACCACCCGGGGTGAACGCTGGATCGTGCTCACCGGATTGGTGCCCATCACCGAGCAGGAAGAGGCGTTCCAACAGGTCTTCACCGATGTGCAATACAGGAATCCCCAGACGGATGTACCCGACTACATCTACTACCGGGTCGAACGGGTGGAGGTGGACAGTCGGGGCGAAGCGGCCGAGTTGGAGTGGGTGCTCTTCAACCTTCGAAAGGTGTTGGACGAGTATGCCAAGAAGACGGGTGGCGGCGGCGGCCAAGACACCATCGATTCCCGGTATCTTCACCCGATCCTGACTTTCCCTTTGGGGCCGTTGGTTGGCCGGCAGTGGGGCGAGGAAGTGGCTCACCCGGACGAAATCGCCTTACGACCCAAACGCCGGTACGGCATACCCGGCGATGCAAAGCGACCCGGCGAGGCCGAAAAGGCCGATCCCAAAACGCCCAAGTCGGACGATCCCATCTTCGACATGCCCGGCGTGTCCCCTTCCCCTCGAACAAGGGGGACCCGCCGCTCGCAACATATGCCGGGAGAAATGATGCCCGGCGCATATTCGCGTCGAGGCGCCGGCTTCCCGGGCGGAGAGAGAATGTACGCTGACTCCGCAGTGATGGGCGTGCCGCAAGTCGAGGAAATCCCTTATCTTCTGTTCCGCTCCTTCGACTTCAACGTGAAGCCGGGCAAAAAATACCGATACCGGGTCCGCTTGCTCCTGAGGAACCCCAACTACGACGTGGACCCTCGCTGGCTTGCGGATAAGAAACTGGGAGCGGAGCGGTGGATCCAGTCGGAATGGAGCGATCCGACCGACGTGATTTCCGTGCCATACGACGATCGGTTGCTGGCAACGGGCGTCAAGGCATCGGCCGTCGCCGCCGTCGAGCCCTTTGCCAAGGTCATGCTCGTTCATCAGGATCAGAAGACGGGCCTGGAAGCGTCCGACGAGGTCAACAGGGTTGTCCGCGGTAAACTAATGGACTACCTCGAGCGCAAAGCCGAGTTGGCGGTTCCCGGCGGCACTCATCAAAGATACGAGCGCGACGTCGATTTCCTGACCGGGGCCATCATGCTCGATATTCGGGGCGGCCAACGGATTCGCGGAAAAGACTCCAGCATGACCCAACCCGGCCGAATGCTGGTGCTCGACGTGGACGGGAACCTGATCGTGCGCAACGAACTGGACGACTTGACCGAGGCCTTGGTCTACCGGAAGCCGGAAAAGAAAAAGACCCTCTACCCACAAGACATGATGCCAACCGAAATGATGCCGGGCGGTTATGGAGAAGGCAATCTGGACGCCTTGGGCGGCGGCCTCGAAAAACACCCGAGACGCAAGAAACCACGCCCCCGGACCACGAAATCCAACCGGTAACTCGGCCTGTTGGGGACTGGTCCATTTTTCGGCCAGAGGACGTTTTTTCCGGTAAACCGCTGGCCGAAAACATGGACCTGTCCCCTTCCGTGGGGCGAAGGGGACACTCCCCCAGAACGCGAAAGGGGGACTGGTTCGTGTTTTCGGCTTGCACGTCCAGGAAAATGGACTATCAACCAGCCGAAAAATGGACCAGCCCCCGACTGGGCGTGAACGGTTACCCCCCAGAATCGTCAAGCCCGAGGGGGATTTCTCCTCTTAGGCCAGAATCCTGCCGAAAATGCCCTTGACCCAGGTTTCCGGTCCGGGTATTTATCCCGCTCTCTTCTACCGAATTTCTGAAGGACAACTCGAAAAGTCTATCTCCGTTGGCATTTTGCGGGCGAGTTTTTCGCGGCGCGGCAGGGCCATCGATTGCATAAGCACTAATCTCCCGAACCTGTCCCGTGCCCTGCCTGCAACCGGAAGGCAGCACGATACGGCAATTTGCCAACCGCGAGGAAATACTGCGAGTCTGAAAGGAGAACCGAGTTGAAAGCGCCTGCCATTCCGCAAGCGGTCGAAAACTGCGATTCTGTCTCCAAACAAGAGAGCAAGAACGCAATTTTCAACCGTCGAGCGCATAGAATACTCACTGGCTTGATTGCAGTCGTGTGCAGTCTATCAGCGGTCTTCAGCCATGCCGAACCTTTCGGTGCCATCTCCGGCGCCATGCTTGGTGCGGTCACGGCGAGTCAGAGTACCGCGTCCGACAGCAATAAGCCCCGGGAAAAGCGTCAGCAAGCCAACGACCTGCTGCGTCGGGCTCGTCAGGCCATGGGTGAAGGCAATCTCGACGCGGCCGAGTCGTTGATTTCCCAGGCGGACGCCCTGAACGTGCAATACGGCCCGTTCCACTTTGGCGACACGCCCAAGAAGGCCCGTCGCGACCTCCAGCGGAAGCGGAGCGCGTCGAAGGGTTCGCCGCTGCGTCCCAGCCAGCTTTTTGCACCGTTATCGTTGGGTAAGAAGAAGCCACCTCCGGCAAAGGCTCCTTTTGCCGCCCGGACCAACAATCCGCCGGCATCCTATCCGACCGCCGCGTCGGACCCTCCGGTTTCAGCCAAACGCGTGGGGAGTTCGGCAAAACCGACTTTCTTGCCTCCCATCAACTCGACCGACACCCCCCGGTCGCTATCAGCCGGCCTGACTGCCGCGTCACGTTCGCCTTTCGACAAATCGTCGCTAGGTGCGCCGCGGTTGGATAGTCCGTCGGCCGCCGAGACCCAATTGCCGGCCGCATTGAACGGTCGTCTCACCGGTCTGGCGTCCAGACAGCCGCTTGGCAGTGCCTCTAGCCGTACACAGAGCGGCAAGCTGCTGTTGGAGGCGCGCCGGGCATTGGCACAAGGCGACGTGCGTCGGGCCGAAGGTCTGATCCATCAGGCTGGTGCGTTGAAGATCAGATACGGTCTGCGCGACGATAGTCCCGAGAAGGTGCAGGCGGCCATCGACGGTTTCCGCAACCTCAAGGCCGAACCTGACAAACGGAAGAATACCGAATCGTACCGCCGCCAGTATGCCCGATTGCTGATGCAGCAGGCCGAAGCATTGCTCCGCCATGAAGACTACGACACGGCCGAGCAGTTGGCTAACCAGGCGGCTGCCCAGCGCGTGAGCTATGGAAGTTTCGAGACTCAGCCACGGAACTTGCTCGAACGGATCGCTGCCGCGCGACGGCAGGCAAAGCGGTCAGCGGTTTCCTCTCCGGTTGCTGCTGCCGGGCGACCTCCTTCGTTGGGCTCTTCGGCTCCTTCCTTGGCTGCCAAGCAGAAGGCGGTCGATCTCGTTCGGAAGGCCCGCACCGCACTGCGTGCCGGCCAGGTCCGACAAGCGGAGGCCCTGGCGCGCGAGGCCGAGCGGATGCAAGTCCCCGACTCGGCATTCGCCCGGGGAGAGGACCGGGTGGGATTGGTGTTGCTGGACATCCAGAAAATACGACATCGCGGCTCGTCGAGTGTGATTGCGGCCGGGGCCCAGTCGGTTATTCCGGCAACTGGTGCTCCGCCTGCCGCCGCCCGGGCGTCCCACGCACTCTACGACCGGGAGAACGATCCGACGCGGAACGTGCCGGCAGCGAGTCTACAACCGGGGAGTCTACAACCGGGCGGCGCGGCCGTTCCGAGGCAACTTGACGTGGCGCAGGGCAAGGCGTCGGCCGGTTCGCCACAGCCAGTTGTCGCCGCCGTCCCACAGAACAAAGGCATGATGTTGTTCCAACAGGGCGAGGCGGCCCTGCGGGCGCATGACGTCGACAAGGCGTTGGAGTACTTTCGCCAGGCAGCCGCCCGGACTTCGACACACCGCAACGAGTTGGACCCCTTCGTTGCACAACGCTTGCAGGACCACCTGCAACTGTTGTCGGTACCGGGTAACCGGCGTCAAGTGGGCAGTCCGGCAACGTCGATGATCGACGAGGCCGCCGCCAAGCAACAACTGCTCATCCGCCAGATCAATGCCGAGGTGATCCACCAGGAAGCCAACGCCAGAAAACTCCTCCAGACCGATCCCAAGGGTGCTCTGAAATTGCTGGCGGACAGTCGGAAGAAAGTCGAACAGGCCGGTCTGGAACCGAGAGCTTGCGGTCAATTGCTTCGGCGTATCGACCGCAGCCTGACCGAAATGCGGACGTTCGTCGACCAGAACAGTGCTCGCATCGAGTTGGACGAGCGAAACCGGCAAGTCAGCCAGCAGGTCTCGCACGAGCAGCAGGTAAAGCTGGAAGTCCAGGAGAAACTCGCCCTGATGGTCGACGAGTTCAACACCCTGATGGATGAGCAGCGCTGGGGCGAGGCCGAGGTTGTGGCCAAACGGGCGGCGGAACTCGACCCGGATAACCCGGTCGTCAGACAGCTTGTCTTCCAATCGAAATTCGTCCGCCGCTTTTACAACAACCTGGCGGTGAGTGACGCCAAGGAGCGGGGCTTTATTGATCAATTGGGCAACGTCGACGAAGCCGCCATACCATTCGACGACAACATCCCGTTCGTCTTCCCCGACGCCAAGGAGTGGCAACAACTCACCAAAAGCCGCGCGAAATTGATGTCGGAGAAACGCCGGCGTCGTTCGCCGCGGGAGATCGAAATCGAGCAGAAGCTCAGAACGCCCGTCTCGCTCAAATTCCAAAATGCACCGCTAAGCAGGGTGTTGGAATATCTGGCCAAACTGGCCGAGGTCAACCTGCACGTGGACCCGCAAGGCCTGGCCGAGGAAGGCGTCACCAGCGACACGCCGGTCACCATCAATCTGAGCCAGGAGATATCGCTCAAAAGTGCCTTGAACCTGATACTCCAGCCGCTGCACCTGAGTTACGTGATCAAGGACGAGGTGCTGAAAATCACCAGCGAGCAGCTTCGCGACGGGGAAGTGTACACCGGCAGCTACAACGTGGCCGACTTGGTAGTGCCAATCCCCAACTTCATTCCCAGTCCCCGCATGGGTCTTGCCGGGGCGTATCACGATGCCTTGAGTAACATCGGGTTTGGAGGCTACGGCGCTTTTGGCGGCGGTGGCAGCGCGCCGCCCTTGGCAGTGGTTGCCAGCAAGGATGGCAACCCCAACAGCGCCCACATCACCCCGAACATTCTGGCCCAAATGTCCGGCAAGCCCGGCGCGCACACCGGCGGCCCGCGGAGCATGCCCATGGGATTCGGGCCTGGTGGACTCGGCGGCGGCGTGGAGCCCGACTTCGACAGCCTCATCGAGTTGATTACCACCACCATCCAGCCGACCACTTGGGACGAAGTAGGCGGCCCGGGATCCATCGCACCATTCGAAACCAACCTCAGCCTGGTCGTCAGCCAAACCCAGGACGTCCACGAGGAGATCGTCGACCTTCTCGAGCAGTTGCGGCGGCTCCAAGACTTGCAGGTTACCATCGAAGTCCGCTTCATCACCGTAAACGATAACTTCTTCGAGCGTATTGGGGTCGATTTCGATTTCGACATATCGAGCAATACCCCGGACTTCGGGGCCGGCACCTTCGGCCACATGGTTACGCCGGGTGATCCGGCGGCTGGTACTCCGCCGCTTTACGATACGGTCAACCCGCCGCCCCCGGGCGGTGCCAACGTCGGCTTGCAAGCCCCCGGCGTCTTCTCGGCCGACTTGGACATACCCTTCACGCAAAACAGCTACGGCCTGGCCGTGCCGCAGTTCGGCGGTTTCGACGCCACGGCGGGCGCCCAACTCGGGTTTGCGATTCTCAGCGACATTGAAGCGTATTTCTTCATTAACGCCGCCCAAGGCGACAGGCGAACCAACGTGCTGCAAGCACCAAAGGTCACGCTCTTCAACGGCCAGCAGGCGTTCGTCTCCGACACTTCGCAAAGCCCATTCGTCATCAGCGTTATTCCGGTGGTGGGCGACTTCGCCGCCGCGCAGCAGCCGGTAATCGTGGTGCTCTCGGAAGGGACTTTCCTCACCGTCCAGGCGGTGATTTCCAACGACCGGCGGTTCGTCCGGCTGACGGTCGTGCCCTTCTTCAGCCAGATCGGCGACGTGGAAACCTTCCAGTTCACCGGCTCGGAAACCACTACCACCGATACTTCGGCCGAAGGCTGGCGGAACGACGATCCCGATAACTCGCAACGCGAAAACAACGCGGCGAACACGACCAGAACCCGAAGTGGAACCACCGTACAGTTGCCTACCTTCTCCTTCATCACCGTGACTACCACCGTCAGCGTGCCCGACGGCGGAACGGTGCTGTTGGGTGGAATCAAGCGACTGAGCGAAGGCCGAAATGAATTCGGCGTGCCGATGCTCAACAAGATACCTTACATCAACCGGCTGTTCAAAAACGTGGGCATCGGCCGCGAAACCCAAAGCTTGATGATGATGGTCACGCCACGAATCATCATCCAAGAAGAGGAGGAAGAGCGGCTCGGCATCCTGCCGTAAAACCGCTTCGCGACAAGACAATTCCCTTTGCCAATCGCCCGGGGCCGCCGCCGGTTTCACCTATTGGCCGGCGACGGCCTTTTTCGTGGTCCTCAGGGCCGTCCGAGCCGCCCTGTCCCCAGGGCGGGTGAGGCCGCGCTTTTCCATCGCCCCAATCACCCGAGTTCCGGGGACAGGATACATAACTCGTAGAAACCCGGCCCGAAGAAACTCGGATGAAATAATTAAATATACTGTCCCCGGAACTCCCGGAACTCCCGGAACTCCCGGAACTCCGTGGTGCCCACGGCAAAAGGCGATATGCTGAAGCATAACCTACGGGACTATGGTTTGCCACCGGTGCTGAATCGAGTACGGCGACGGCGACGCAGGGCCAGCAGCAGTGCAACAACGCAGCCCGTGGCCAGCAACACCACGCCGGCCGGCTCCGGTACGGCCCAGATACTCGTTTCCGTACCGTCGAACGCGGCATCCAGCCCCCAGCCGTCGGCGCCGTGGAGCAGGCCGCCCAGCGTGGGATCGCCCGTGTGGTCGCCGTCGATGATGACC
>JAUWJC010000155.1 GCA_030607895.1 Pirellulales bacterium | reverse complement strand
GTTTGCCGACGGTGCCTGTCCCCTTTTTCGGCAGGCAGGAATAGCTCCGTTGCTCTTCGCCGTCGGCATCTACCGCAACGGTGGCGGCGTTGGACCGCCGGGTAGCGGCGTTGGACCGCCGGGCGGCGGCATTGGGGTGCCGGGTGGCGGAGTGGGGCCGGCCGGGTGTCCTGGGACTGGCTGCGGGCCGCGCGGCGGGGCCGCCGGAGCGCTCGGTTGCGACGGCCCGCCCGACGGCATCGCTTGAGGCGCTACGGGCTGCGGTGCCACAGACTGAGGCGCTACCGGTTGAGGTGCCATCGGCTGAGGTGACACGGGTGCGGGGCCAACCGGAGCCTGGACAGCGGGAGCAGTTGCAGCCGCGGCGGCAGGTGCTTGAGGTTGTGCCGCCGCCTTCGACTTCTTGTCCTTCTTGTCCGCCCGGCCGCGTGGCGCTACCGTCTCTCCGTAGGACGGTTCGGGCACGGTCGCCAGGAGCTTCTCGATCACCTGGTCCACGTCGATCCCTTCGGCATCGGCGTTGAAGTTGGTGAAGAGCCGGTGCCGCAAGACTGGATACGAAATATGGCGGATATCCTCGGCGCTCACCGCGTAGCGCCCGTGAATGATCGCCCGAGCTTTGGCACCGAGAATCATGTTCTGAGCCGCGCGTGGTCCGGCGCCCCAGGCGAGCCAGTTCTTAATGAACTCCGGGCTGGGCGGTTCCTTTGGCCGAGTTGCCCGAGCCAAATCGACCGCGTAGTCAACCATGTGCTGGCTGGCCGGCACCTGGCGGACAAGCTGCTGGATCCAGATGATGTCCTTGCCTTGCAAAACCGGATGTATCTCCTGCTTTACCGTCTGCGTGGTCGCCAGAACGATATCGCGTTCCTCGGACCGGTTGGGGTACCCGATGTTGATCGAGAGCATGAAGCGGTCCAACTGTGCTTCGGGCAACGGGTAGGTGCCCTCCTGTTCGATCGGATTTTGGGTAGCCATCACGAAGAACGGCGGTTCCAGCTTGTAGGTGGTGCCCGCCGCCGTCACTTCGTGCTCCTGCATGGCCTGGAGCAAGGCCGCCTGGGTTTTGGGCGGCGTGCGGTTGATTTCGTCGGCCAGCACGATGTTCGAGAAAATCGGCCCGTGAATGAACCGAAAATCCCGCTTCCCCGTCGACGCGTCCTGATCGATGATCTCCGTGCCCGTGATGTCGCTGGGCATCAGGGCGGGAGTGAACTGAATGCGGCTGAACTTCATGGCCAACGCCTGTGCGATGGTCGAGATCGTCAGCGTCTTGGCTAGGCCCGGCACGCCGATCGTCAGGCAGTGCCCACGAGCAAACATGCAGATCAACATCTGCTCGATCATCTCGTCCTGGCCGATGATGACCTTGTGAACCTCGCCGACGAGCATCTGGCGGGCTTGGGAAATGCGGTGGACGGCCTCTTCGGGGCTCATCTGCTGAGTAGGGGCCGGGGCAGTCGACATCTTGATTCGCTCCTTCTGTTCCACACGAACCGGCCCGCAACACGGCGGGACCCGGATGGACTATACGCAAACCCACATCATACCGTCACTGCGGCCAGCCTCGCAACCTGCGGTGGGTGTAAGTCGCGCTTTGCGCGGTCTGGAGCCTCCAGGACCCCTTGCGTCATCCAGCCTGCCAATACCGGACCTGTCCCGTTTTTCGGTTCTCGGGGGGAGAATTTCCCCTGGAATTCCCGCAAATCCGCCGAGAATTCCCGCTTTTGGGGGCTCACGGACTCTTGACAACCTGCTTTCTCCCGGCGAAAAATGGAGACTATTGTTGTTGGGGGTTGTTGTGGGCGCTCCCCGCCGAGTAATGCCCGTTAGGCCGCTTGCGGCTTCGTACGCTTTTGGTGCCGACGGTGTGGCGGTGCGAAGCCGCAAGCGGCTCTCTCGAAAGCTAATGTTTCACAAGTTCTTACCATCTTGTGCGGAACTTGATCGGTAGCAGCCTAACAGCCTAATGTTACGCAAAGGAGACGATCCACATGTTCAGCCGACGTATTCTGATGCTGGTGGGTGGTGTTTGGCTTGCGGCGTGCTTTTGCGTGCCGGCGGCCGTGCCGGTGGAGAGCACCGACTCCAACGTACTGCTCCTTGAGAGCTTTGCGGACCAAGAGGCCGCGCTGAAGCGTTGGAACTTCAGCCCCGGCGGTCGTGCCAAGCTGACAATCATCGAGACCGACGAAATCGCCAAGAAGCCCGCCGTTTATGTAGACTTCAGGGAGCGGGCCTCGTGGCAGCTACTCTGCAGCCAGCCGATCCAACTCAAAGCGGGTGGGCAGTACACGCTCTCGGCGCGCGTCCGAAGAAACCTGGGATACGGCGCCATGCGCCTGATCGCCCAGACGTGTGACCAGCCGAAGCCGACAATCCTGACCGAGGCTCGGGTGATAAAGCGCCACAACCAACGGCATCAGATATCGGTGATCTTCACCGTCAAGGCCGACACGGCCGTCCGGGTCGGTTTCGCTGCGGCCGGGTATGCCGAAATATGGATCGACCAGATCAAGTTGCAGCGCAACGTGCCGCCCGTCTCCAGCTACCGCACGGGCATTTTGCTGCCGCCGCGCTCGCCGGTGGGCCAGGCACGATACCGCACCGGGGCCTTCTTCGAGGCTGAAGACATCGTGGCCACGGCAGATGTGGTTACCGATGATGATGCCGACGACGACCATCGCTGGGCACGCTGCCGCCTTGACCCGGCCCATAACCCGTGGCTGTTTTCCGACCACACGGTCGTCAAGTCCGACAGCCGATCGACGGAGGAGGGCGGCCGGATGCCGCCGCTTCGGCTCAGCACGGCGAACCTCTTGCCGGGCCCTTATCAGGTGTTCCTTTCCGATCCCTACCGGGCCGCCGGCGTCTCGCTCGACGGCAATAATTGGCGCCGGGTCCCGGGCAGTGCCGGCGAGATCGACCTGGGGTTGATCGACATTGACGGCACCTTTTCGATTTGGGTTGCCCATCGCTATCGCACGGCGGACAATCCCGGCCCGATCTACGTCGACTATCTACGATTCATGCCAGTGTACGATGCCAAGCGGGGGCTGGAGCAACCGGCCGCGCCGCCGCCGGTGCCCGAACCTCCGGCGATTCAGCAGACGGCACTGCGGTTGTGCAACGCCGGCGGCGTGCCGCGTCGTCAGGAGTGGGTCCGGGCCGGAATTCCCTTCGCCCGAGGCGCGTTCCGGCCCGGCGACGGGATCTGTATTGCCGGGGTGTCGAACCTCATCACGCGCCCGTTGGTGTTATGGCCGGACGGGAGTGTCAAATGGCTGCGGGTCGAGTTTCGCACCGACACCGCCGGTGCCGGCGAAGCGGCCCGAGTGGTCCGGTACGGCCGCGGGGTGGACAAGATCGAGCAGGCGGCCGGTGCGGTGAGCGTGACCGGTGCGAGACGTTCACTGAAGTGCGGCCCGGTGGAGATCGTGGTCAACAGCGGCATTTGGGATAAGGTGCTGCTGGGCGGCGAGGAGATCATTTCCCGCCCGCCCTCGGTCCGCATGAAAACCGCATCGGCAGTGCGGTTGGATCAACTGATTGTGGAATCCGTCCAGACGGAGAATGAAGGGCCGCACCCAACTATCTTCGTTCGCGGACACCTCGGCACGGCTGGCCGCCCCGGTCCGGCCGCGTTCAAGGCACGGCTGTTCGAGACCGCCCCGGGGACGATCGGGCTCCATTTCTCGGTGATCAACGAATCCGACGAGCGATATCTTCCCGGGGCGGGCTGCAGCCCGGCGGTGGCCTTGACTGAGTTGACACTGGTGCTGGACGGAATCCGCATCGCCCCGAAGAGCGTAAGTTGGCCCTCCGGCCTCGTGCCCTTGGATGGACAGGCGCAGACTCTGCTTCAGACCGGGACGGGACCGTGCGTGGAAGAATTCCTTGGCAGTTGCAAGCTCACCAAGGGCTCGAAGGTCATCTCCTCCGGCCAGCGCACCGAGGGGTGGGTCGACTTGCGTCAGCCGGGCAGAGGGCTGGCCGTCGGGGTGCGCGAGTTCTTCCAAAAGTGTCCCAAGTCGATCAGCGTAAAGAAATCAGCCGACGGCGCGTCCGTGGCAATCGGCATCTGGCCGGCGGGGAAAGGTCGTGTGATGCGCTACGCCCAGGGCACCCAGCTAACCACCGAGATCGCATTGGTCCTGCACGATGGCACGCAAGCGGACGGCCAGAGGGCTTCGCGCATGGCATCGGTACTGGAACCGCTCCGTGCCGTGCTGCCCCAACAGTACTACTGCCAGACCGACATCTTCGGCCCGATCACCACCGAACGCGAGGACCGTTTTGCGGGTTACTACGCCAGCGCGGAGGAGACATTCAAGACGCTGACGTCCAAACACATGAATTACGGCATCGAGAATTGGGGCGATTTCTTCAGCTCCTGCGGCTACGTGCGAAGCACGAACAAACTCTGGATCAACATGGAGTGGGGCTTCGTCCAGTATCTCGTCACCGAATTTATCCGCACCGGTGACGACGCCTACCTTCAGTATGCACGCCGGGCCGCGAGACACTTTGCCAACATCGACATCATCCACTATTCATCGAGACGCAATTGGACCGGCGCCTCCTACGTCCACACCGGCGACATGCGCGAAGGACACCAGGTAGACACGCCGAATTTCGCGCACGCGGGCTGGCCGCGCGGCCTGTTGTGGGCCTACTACTTGGGCGGCGACGAACTGCTCCGCGAGGCTGCCGTTGGTTTGGCCGACTACGTGGTCAACAACATGCCACCCGAGGGAATCTACCGATCGCAGCCGCCGTTTGCCATGTGGAACCTGATGCGCCAGTCGGGCAATCCGATGCTGACCCTCGGCTGCTTGTACGAACTGACCGGGGATCCAAAATATCTGCCCGCTCTGAATCGCATCGTCGACTACGCCTTGCGCGTGCAGGACCCGAAGCTTGGCTGTTGGTCCGTGCCGTTTTACGAAGATCCGGTCTACCACCGGCCAAGCCCACACGGCGGTCCGATGCTGCTACGAGGACTCCTGCTGTATTGGCAACTCACCGGCGACCGGCGCGTGCCGCGGGCGTTCAACCGGCTGGAGTCGTTCCTGCTGGAGAAGCATCCACCCGAGACGCGCCGCCACCTTCGCCCGGGTTCATCCTATCGCACGAGTTTCGGGCAGGTGGCGGAGCACATGGCGCTGGCGTCGCTTTTCTCCGACGATCCCGATACGCTGTTGAAAACCGGCGCCGAACTCCTGGTGAAGCAGTTTCCCAAAGGGTCGGCGAAACCGATCGGCACGCGGGGAATACCAGGCGCTCTGTTGGGAGGCGCCCGGTTGACAGGAGCCATCTCCCGGGCGAAGGAAAAACACGCCGCTGACGCTGGGCAAGACTAGGGCAGTTGATAACCCGGGGCTCTCACGTTAAGCTCAGGGCTAATTCAGATTCCTGCCAGTCGCTCCGGCGGCCCCTGGCCCTTTTTCGACCGCTCAACGCACTACTGCCGCCACAACTCCTACTTCGGAAAAAGGGAGGATTCGTCATGAAAACCTTTGATAACCGAAGCTGCACCGGTTGCGCAATGACCGTCGGCCGCCGGCATTTCCTGACTACGGCCGGGGCCTCGGCCGTGGCACTGAACATGGGCGTGTTGGATTTCGCCTCGTCGCTGTTTGCCGACGAGCCCAAGCCGGCCAAGAAGCCTGTCATCCGTGCGGTCTTCATCGGTTGGAAAACCCAGGACGAATACTGGATGACCTGGCCGGGTATGGCTTACGACGCCAACAAGCACCAGGGTTTGTACACCAAGACGATGAGCGAGGCGGCCGACAAGTTGGGCATCCAACTGGAGGTCACCACCGAGCGAATCGACAAGCCCGACGCCGTCAACCCCATCCTGGAACAACTCAAGAAGTCGCCGCCCGATGGGCTGCTGGTGACCGTCATGTGTAACCAGCACTGGGACCTGGTCAACCGCTTGATCGACGAGCGCGGCGACATCCCGGCAATTGTGTTCAGCCCGATGGGGTCCTCGTTCACGGGCCACGTTCAGAGGGTGCGCAACGCCCCCAGGTGCTACCTGGCCAGTACGCAAGACTGCGGTTGGCTGGCCGAAGGGATGCGGATGTTCAAGGTCATGCGCGACATGAAGAACACCCGATTGTGCATCATTAAGGGAAACAAGACGGGGGACCAGGTCCTGGCCGGCATCGGCACCACGCTCCACACAATCCCGCTGAAGCGATTCCCGGACGAACTCAAGAAGGTCGAGACGACCGACGAGATGCGGGCAATCGCCGCCTACTACACCAAGGAAGCCAAAAAGATCGTGGAGCCGGACAAGGAAGATATTCTGAATGCCGCGAAGAACTACGTTGTTGCTCGACGCATCATGGCTGCCGAAAACTGCCAGGGCATCTCGATGGATTGCCTGCCGCTGGTTGCTGCCATACACCGCGATCGACCGAGTTGGTGTAAGAACCGGATGATCGACAGCAGCATTCAGCCACCTTGTCTTGCCTGGTCGAAGATAAACGATGAGGGCCTGGTGGCGGCCTGCGAGGCCGACTGGAACGCCGGTATCTCGATGCGGCTGACACAACTTCTATTTGGTCGACCCGGCTTCATGCAGGACCCCATACCGAACACGATCAACAACACGCTGATGGGCGCCCACTGCTCGTGTCCAACCAAGCTGAACGGGCCGGACAAGCCGCACGAGCCGTTCCTGCTCCGCTCGCACTCCGAGTCCAACGAAGGTGTCGCACCGCAGGTGCTCTGGCGGATCGGCCAGAAGGTGACGGTGATGAAGTTCCAGGGACCGGGCCAGATCATCCTGGGGACGGGGCGGGTGGTGAGCAACATCGACACTCCGCCGTCGGGTGGATGCCGCACGTCGGTCGAGCTGGCCGTGGACAACATGGAAGACTCGCTGGATTGCAAGGGCTTCCACCAGTTGTTCATCTACGGCAAGCTGGATCGGCAGTTCAAGGCCTACTGCCGGTTGGCCGGGATCAAGGTGGTGCCTGTTTGAGGCAGGCCTTGTCTACCTGTTCGGTAGTTCCCAAAACGTCCCGGCAATGAAACAGTTCGACCCGGCCTTATTGAAGTAGTATGCCGTGAAGATGCGATTATTGTCGAGTTGCACGGAGACAGGGTAGCCAAGGTCCGTGTTGCCGACCTTGCGCTTCTGTCCTTCGGGGGTTCCTCCGTCCATGCGAATCACGATCTCATTGTCGGCATCCCACGTCTTGCCACTGTCGCAACTGAGACATGCTCGCACGCCCCACGGCGGCCGGCGATACCCGTAGGTTATCAGCAGCCTGCCGTCGCCCAGCGGCAGCAAGTGCTGCGGGTAGCCCCATACGGGAGTCTTGATGATGGGCTTCCAAGTTTTGCCGCGGTCGGACGAGCGAATGATCCTTGCGTATCCGTCGAGGTCCACGCGGGCCGCGAAGATCCAAAACCTATTCGGCACGACGCACATGAACGGCTCGTCATACCAGATGTAGTCAAGGGGGCCGGGCTTGTGCATCGTGTACGTTGCGGTGCCGACGAGTGCCCAGGATCGGCCCTTGTCCCCGCTGCGGTACACGCAGTTGCCCTGAAGCCGGGCGGGGCTTCCCGCGATCTCGGTGAAGCGATCTTGGATCAGGCGCCCGAGCCCACCGTAGACGATGTTTCCCTCCTCGTCCTCGACCGGGCCCTTTGGGCCAAAGACGGGCGTTGGCATCGGCTTGCTCCATGTTCCGCCGGAATCGTTCGACGTGCAAAGGCAGTCCGCGGAAACCAGCAGCAGCGTGCCGTCGGACATCTGAAAGATGCTCGGGTCGCGATCGTCCATGTTCGGCCGGTCAGCGGTTGGCCCGGGTGCTGGTCGCCAGAATCGGATGGCTTGTGGCCGCCCCGGTATCCTTGCCACGGCCAGCACCTTCGGCGACTCCGGGTGCGTCAAGTCGGTCATCAAGGGCACGTACAGCTTGTGCCGCTTCTTCAGGCTGATCTCGTCGAAGCCTACGTGCACGATCACCCGCTCCGGGTCGATCTGCTTGTCGTCCTTCAACTGGTTCTCGACGATCAGGGCGACCGTCTCCGCCGAGATACCCAACCGCCCGGCTACCTCTTGTTCGTTGCTGCCGATGAGCATTCGCAGTACGTACTCCTCGAAGCCGTGCCCATCACCATAACGCTCGTAGCCCAACAGTTCCACGCCTGCCGGCAAGTCCAACTTCAGGTAACTTGCAACAAATGATCTACCAGGAAATGGGTCGAGAATCTCTCGGCCACGGATGAAACACGGATGAAACACGGATTGAGATGAAGCATTTCCAGGATTAGTTTCCTCCATAGCTCTATCCGTGTTTCATCCGTGGCCCGGTTTCATCGTCCCCGTGCGAAACCGCTATCGGTGGGCAAGATAACATCAGCAGCGCGCTCGGCGCAACGCGGAATTCCTGAATGGTTGGGCTTTCTTTCTCCCCCAAAAGCCACTTTTCAGGTCTTTTTCGGTCCGGCCGAAAAAAATTTTCGCCGGGCACCTTTC
>JAUWJC010000424.1 GCA_030607895.1 Pirellulales bacterium | reverse complement strand
CCTCCGCGACCGCGGAAATGCCGCCCCCCCCCAACGACCGCGCCTCGGCAGCGGCCCATCGCCGCCTGCCCCGTTCATCCAGGTCGGAGGCGATAGCCATATACTTCGCGCGAATCCATTCGACGACTTGTGCGTCCGGCATACGCGGACGATCTCACAAATTCCGGAATCCATCAATACCAATTTCGGCAACTAATTGGCTTACGCGCCCTAAGCGTTGAACTTGCATCACGACACTGCTTGCGGGACACCTGTCTAATTCGGAAAGCCCGCAAGCAGTGCCTGCCCAACTCAAATGGATTGTTTTCTTCGGGCAAGCAGTGGCACACCGCCGCGTTTCTAGCGTTTTGCACCTAAAAACGGAAGAGCCAAAATGTCGGGCGAGGCCAGGAAATTCTCGGACGCTGCCCGAACGGCTGGCGGCCCTTCGGATGGTTTTTCCGAGACCCAAACCCAGGTTCTGGCGAAGGCAGCAGCGGGCAACTGGGGCCCATTTTTTGACCAATACCTTCGGCCTTGTTGGCGAGAAGTGGTGATTGCCTGCCGCAGCCGCCAGATCCCCCTGCCGGACGCCGATGATCTCTACCAGGAACTGATGCTGCGGCTGCTTCGGGATGCCGGATTCACTCGCCGGATCCGTCGGGTGCTGAGCCAGGAGAACCAAGACCCCGATTTCCGAGGCAATCTACCCGCCCGCTATCTCAAGCACCGCGAACTTTCGCTGCGCTCCGCCCAATTTCGCACTTACCTGAGCGGAATCACCCGCAACCCGCACACCCTGGCCAGCCACCGGGCTTCTCGAGGCAACCCGGACGCACTCCGCTCGCATCTCTCGCTGGCGGTCCGGGTGAAGGAACTGGCCGAGGGCTTGGAGGTTGTCGTCGAGGTAGGGGTTCACGGCATCGGCCACCGGATACCGACGGGATATCCTTCCCGAGCCCTGATCTTGTGGGTTCGCGCCGTATCCAGCGATAGTCGGCCCCTTAAGCTTCTTCAGGGACCGGTGCTACCTCCCTTGGCCGGCCAAGGGGCGCCTGCCAAGGGAGGTTTGGCAAGGCAGCTCGGGCGGATGTACGCCAAGGTGCTGGAGAGTCTCGACGGCCGACAGCCCGTGCCCTATTGGAGACCAAACCGCGTCAAATACTATACGCGATTGCTGCCGGACCAAACCGATCGCGTACGGTTTCTGTTTCGGCGCCCGCGGGGGAAGGCCACGGTGGTTGCCCAACTCATCTACAGACGCTTCAGCAAATACCTGGCAGATCAAAAAGGCTGGCCGGACAACGAGTTCGTGGTCGCCTTGGAACGATGGTCTTCACCGGTCGGCAACACGCACCCCGAGACCGCTCGTCGATGTGAAGACCGGCAACCTTCAACCGAAAACACCAGCAACGCACAATGAACGAACGTGCCTGCCAAAGCGTCGGTATTGATTTGGGAACCACCTATTCTTCCTTGGCATACGTGGATGGCCAAATGGTGCCCCGCATGGTCGCCGATGGTTCCGGACAGACGGTCATGCCCAGTGTGGTCTTCTTCAACGACGACCAGATCATCGTTGGTGACCTGGCACTCGGGCAGGCGAAGCTTTGCGCTGACCGGGTTGTCCAGTTCATCAAGGTGCAAATGGGCGATATGTGGCGGAAGGAATTCATGGGGCGGGTCCATACGCCGGAAAGCATCTCCGCAATTATTCTCGGCCAGCTTGTCAAGGAGGCCGAGCCGCAGATCGGGCCCATCCCCAGCGCCGTAATCACAGTGCCGGCCTACTTCACCGAAAAACGTCGCCGCGCCACCCAACAGGCAGGCGAAATCGCCGGGCTGGAAGTCATCGGCACACTCAACGAACCCATGGCTGCCACCTTGGCCTACGGACTCCATCACAGCCAGCGAAAACAGATAGCCGTGGTCTATGATCTGGGTGGAGGAACCTTCGACGTAACCGTGGTGCGCATCGCGCCCAATGAACTTGAAAAACTGGCAACCAACGGCAATCGCCAACTCGGCGGCCGTGATTGGGATCGGGTCCTGATCGAATTCGTCTCGGACGATTTTCGCAAGGCTCACGGAATAGACCTCGGCACCTTCCCCCAGGCGATGCAAGATCTGCAATTGGAATGCGAGAGCGCCAAGCGGCGGCTCGGACGTATGTCCAAGACTGCGATTCGCGTGCATGCCGAGGGCCGCGACCACCAAGTGGAAATCACGCGACAAACGTTTGACGAACTGACCGGTCACCTGGTGCAGGCCACCAAGCTGACGACTGAATTGGCCATCGAGGACGCGGGTTTGACGTGGGACAAGATTTCGCGGGTGGTGCTGGTTGGAGGCTCGACTCACTTGCCGGCCGTGCGACAGATGCTCGAGCAGATCAGCGGCAAGCCGCCGGATACCGGCGTTAATCCCGTGCTTGCGGTGGCGTTGGGGGCGGCGATCTACGCCCACATGCAGGAAACCGGCCATTCCATGAAGGCCTTCCCGCAAAAGCCGGCCATCGAACCGGAGGAGGAGCCGGCTTTCGAACTGGACGCCGCCCCCCCCGCGGCACCTGAGATCACCGATGCGATTCCGATCGTCCGTTTTGTGACCGCCCATGGCGTTGGCCTGAAAGTCCGCGCCGGCCAGCGCCGGGTCAACACGGTGCTGATTCCCAAGAATTCCCCGGTCCCGGTGAGTATTACCAAGCGGTTCTTGACCAAGGCGACCGGCGGCGGCGGTACCCAAATAAAGATCGATGTGACCCAAGGCGACACCGCCGACGTGGCCCTGGCCGAGCACCTTGGCACCAGCAAGATCGATGGCTTGCCCGCCGGCGAGCCGGACGGGCAACCTGTCGATGTCACGATGCAGTTCGACAATCAGGGCCGCCTGCACATTCACGCCCTGTATCTGCCGACCGATCAACGCATGGAGATGTCGTTGGAAATCCCCGGCGGACTTTGCGAGGAAGAAGTCGAGGAGCATCGCCGCTTCCTCGAACAGACCGGCTTTCTTAATCCGGCCGACGGTCGCGAGTTGATCCAGGCTTTGGCTGTCGAGGAGCTGAGCCAACTCGATGAAACCGAGGATTTGGACCAGGTGTTCGGTGTCGAAGAACTGATGCGGGCGCTAGGTGCCGAGGACGAGGATTACGAAGACGACGATCTGCAGCTTATTGAGCCGGGTGACTGATACGCGCTCCAGCCGCACGGGGCAGTGCCTATTGATGTCTGCATTGTCAATGATCGGTGGATCAAGTCCGAATGTTCTGAGAACCGGGCTCCCGTTGGTCGCCCTCCGTTCATTAGTTATGCAGGTGTCAATAATCCGGGCTACGGCCGTGTTCCTCTTGCTTCCGCTGTAACAGGTGAATGAGGCTCAGCCAGTCGACGAATGCTCTTACCCCTCAGAACAAGGTCAGACGGGGAGGCGTTTGGCGATAGGACTGCGTCGACGTACACCGGATCGTCGACGCGGTAGCGGAGGAAATCGCGCCCAGACTTTCCGGGGAACTCGACCAGCACGGGCCGCCGATCGGCCTGACTGGGGAAGAGCTGGACGCCTTGCTCCACATATCCCCCGTAACGTGCACGAAACACCACGGTGTGGCTGGGCAAAGGATGCGTGCGAATCATATTGGCCAACGCGGAGCGTTTCCGGCCCGGCCCGGTCTTTCTCCAGACCCGCCGCTTTCCCACCCCGGCCCGGGACCGCCGATCGTCGCCCCTCTGGCCCGCAGTGAGCTCCACCAGCGGTACTCCCGACCGGAGGCGGAAGCCGGCCGCGTCGGGTGCAAGTCGCTTGCCTTCGACAACCACGCGGTCGCCCTCGAGCGGCTCTTTGTTCCCGTCGCCTCCCGCATCGCCTGCTTCGATAGCGCGTGCTTCAGCGGTGGTGGCGTAATCGGATATTTCCCGGGCGAAACCGTGATCCCGCGTAAATGCCTCAACGAAACGCGTCGGGCTGCTGGATGGTTGGGAATCGAGTTGAATGAGAAGATGGATCTCCCCGTTGTGGCCGCGCACTTGCCGCAATTCACCCCGCCATGCCTCTCCTCCGCCGAAGAACACGTACACCGCCAGCGTGACGAGTAACCACACGCTGCCAGCCGCGATCACCCTCGACATGAGTTGCCGCCGCCGCGTATGGCTCATCCGAAAAGTTCTGCAACATCAAACTTGGCTATCAGCTATCAGCTATCAGCTATCAGCCGCTGAAAACAGCGCTTTTTTGCGGGGTTTCGGGCTGATAGCTGACCGCTG
>JAUWJC010000194.1 GCA_030607895.1 Pirellulales bacterium | reverse complement strand
CACTATGTCACGCGGCGCGGGAATCGTTGACCTAGTGTATCTGTACGACTCGGTTGGAGACGATGTGCTTACGCCGAAAAAGGGGGCTGAAAAAGGGACCAGGTTTAATTTATGCGAAGCTGGGCCGTTGGGGCAAATTAAACCTGGTCCCTTTTTCGGCACTCCCACGGCCGGCGTGTCATGCACGGCCGGGTTGGCCAGCGATCGGCCCAAGCGAGGACCGCATCGGGCCCATCTGGCCATCCAAACGCCCGGGCTGACCACCACCCGATCGGTCGAACTCCAAAAGGGACGCCGCAGCCGACCCGAAGAGGAGCAACTGGTCGCCCGGCTTGTGCTTAATGCAGTGGCCGAAGCCTGCGGCGTGGACGCCCGAGTTGGCATCGATCTGCTCGAAGGCGAACGGGTGGACGAGTCGCGAACCGTCGCCCCGCGGCCCTGGCAGGAACTACTTTTGGGTCGCTCGGAAGCGGTTCGGCACGGTGGCAAGCCGGACGAGTCCGATGCGTCGGACCGGGTGATTTTCTCCGGGTCGTTTAATCCGGTCCACGCCGGACATCGCCGAATGATCCAAATAGCCCGAGAGATTCTGGACCGGCCCGTCCAACTGGAAATCCCCCCTCTCAACGCCGACAAACCGCCACTGGACTACCACGAGTTGGAGCGTCGCCTCGGCCAGTTCGGCCCGGACCAAACGGTTTGGCTCACTCGGGCGGCCACCTTCCTGGAAAAATCGCGCCTGTTTCCCGGCGCGACGTTCGTGGTCGGCGTCGACACGCTCGTGCGGATTGCCGACCACCGCTTCTACGGCGATGACCCGGCCGCCCGGGCGGCAGCTTTCCGCGAGCTTGCCCAACGCGGCTGCCGGTTCCTCGTCTTCGGCCGCGACACGGGCGATGGGTTTCTGAACCTGGCCGATCTCGCCCTGCCCGAGGAGCTAACCTCCCTCTGTCGTGCTGTCCCAGCCGAGCAATTCCGCCAAGACATCTCCTCAACCAAGCTCCGCCGCTCGGGCGGGTGGTAGCGGTCATTCACTCGTGGCAAGCCAGCCACGAATGTCGCTGGCCAGTGCTCCGAACCCACCGGGGAAAAGCTGCTCCAACTCGGACAGCTTCCCGTTCGCGACAATGCGCCGGGCTTCCTCGGCCCCCCGGCGGGTTTTGATTTCCAGCGACTGTCGGTCCGAACCGTACACCATCTGCTTCAATTGTGGCTTGGTGTACGGGAGCTTGCGCGACTTGAGGCCCAAAATCCAGGACGACTCACTAACGTGACGGTCCTTGCCTACGAGGCACCAGGCTTCGATCGCGGGGACAGCCACGCCGACCGCAGTCAGGACGGGCCCCCGGCCCTGACGTGAACGGAGCGTGCGCCGCGTCTCGTCGATCGCGCGGCGGACGTGGCACAGCCGACACTTCGCTTCCGCACAAAAGCCCGATCGACCGTGTCCCTTCTGCGGGACGGGCGATTCGTCGGAGTCCAGCGTCACGACGAGCGCGTCCGCGTCGGTATTGTAGTGCAAGTAACGCAGCGCAACGGGCACCTGTCGCAGTACTGCCTGCCAGCCCTGTCTTTTCAATCGGAGCGTGGGGGAAGGTGGTACAGCCTCCTCTTCGAGCAGCCCCTCAACGAAAACGCGAACGGCGGCCTCGTCCGCGGGAGATTCGCTAAAAAAAGCAACCTTCATGGCGTGCTGGGCACTCCTCCGAGAACGCCCAAGAACCAGGCCTCACCCAAAGGCTCCTCGCCAAGAATGTCCTTGACGTTGGGCAAATCGCACAGCCGCCGAAACTGGACGTTGCCGTCCTGCTTGTCGGCGATCACGATCTCCTCGGGGTAGTCCTTGAACAGGTCGAGGAAGTACGGCGAGTGGGTTGTCGCGATCACCTGTACCGGCTCGCGCTTCTCTTCGCAACTTTCGGGATAGGCCAAGCGGTGCAATGCATCTTGCACGTGCCGCAAGAGATGCGGGTGGAGACCCCGGTCGGGTTCCTCCAGAGCGATCAACAGCGGCGGCTCTTCCAACTGGTAGACTAGCGTGAGAATTGCCAGCGCGATGAGCGTGCCCTGCGAGAGATCGGCGGCCGGTATCTTGTGATGGCCATCGCGTGTTCGCAAGGACAACGTCCGGAGTTCTTGCCGACCTCCAGTTAAGCCAAACTGTATTTGGTCGAATTCAGGAAGCCAGCGGCAAAACTCTACCTCCAACGATTGAAATCTGTCCCGATCCTGATCCTGAAGGTGGCTTAGAACGCCGGGTAACCCGGTGCCATCGCGGGCCAGCACAAGGTTATCCTGCATCCGGACCGGCTTGGCGATGGCATTGGCGTCAAAAGAATAGACGGCTATGCGGGCAATCTTGTTTGAATCGAAGTGACGTCCCGATTTGTCGTCGCGGTCGCGCACTATCCTTGTTTGGTCATGAGGCCACTGGAGCTTGTACCTTACCCCGTCGTCAGGTGCTCCGAAATCGAAGCAGACTTTCAGCCTCTTCAGCGAAGCGACTGCCGCCGTTACTACCTCCGCGAACTTGGGATTCTGGCTGCCACTGAGGACCTCCAGCGCCTGCAAGACCGTGCTCTTCCCGCTTCCGTTGGGGCCAACGAGGATGGTGCATGGGCCTAAAGGCAGCGTGGCATTTTGTAGAACCTTGAAGTTCTCAAATTTGATCGATTCGATCATAGCGATATCCTCCATGCTCCAGCCTATCAGGCTTACGGACCGATGTCCAGCCGAGGGGATGAGTACGCTTTGCGACGATTGGCCGGGTGATGAGGTTCGTGCGGCGGGTGGCGGGGGTGCTTTATCTGCGGAAGACTCTCGAATTGCCCGGGCGGGCGGTCGTGCGGGACGGGGGCGGCAGGTTGCACGCGCGGCGGTCAAACGCCCGAAGCTAATTGACGCTGCACGGTTTGATCCATTGTTCCTCCCTCCCGGACGGAGCGCAGTACGGTGAAGCGTCTCTTGTCGCTTGCGATGTTGGGTTGCGCGGCCGGTGCCGTAACGGCTGATGCCGCGCCGTGGGATGTTCGCTATCCGCAGCGGGCGCATCCGGCGGTGGTTCGGGTGATTGTGCCGGGACGCGGCTCGACCACGTCGTTTGGTTCCGGCGTGCTGGTGGCGGTGAGCCGGGAGCACGGGCTGGTGCTGACCAACTGGCACGTGGTGCATGAAGCGGCCGGGCAAATCTCGGTTGTGTTTCCCGACGGGTTCCGCTCCGGGGCCACCATCATCCGCACCGACCGCGATTGGGACCTGGCCGCGTTGTCCATCTGGCGGCCGAACACTCAGCCGGTTCGCTTGGCAGCCCAAGCACCCCGGCCGGGCGAGCCGCTGACAATCGTCGGCTACGGCAGCGGCCGGTACCGGGAAGCCACCGGCCGATGCACCCAATACGTCTCGCCCGGCGGAGGGCTGCCGTTCGAGATGGTCGAGCTGTCGACTTCCGCCCGGCAGGGCGACTCGGGCGGTCCGATCCTAAACAGTCGGGGTGAATTGGCGGGCGTTTTGTTTGGCACCGGGCTGGGGCGGACGATGGGGAGTTACTGCGGCCGGGTGCATCGGTTCTTGGATGCAATCGGCGACGACTATCGCCGGCTGTCACCCGATCCGGTGATGATTGCCCAGCGTCCCCGAGCTAGTGCGAATCCGAGTCCCCGCCCATCGCAACAATCGACCCCCGCCACCGACCCGTTGGTCGCGATCGGATCGCAACAATACACGCCACCGGTCGATCCGGCCCCCACCGCGGCCGCTGCCCCCGAGTCGGAGCGGACACTCGGTTGGCACGACATTGCCGGTTCCACGCGGGCCGAGCAGTTCAAGACCATTCTGGCCGCCATCGGGGCACTGGCCGTTCTGTTCCACGGGATGCGACTCTTGAGCGTCTCGCGGAAGGCGTAGGCCGGCGGCTGGATAATTGGTACTTCTTCATATTACAGATTCACAGAAGCTTGTTTTTCTGACAAACTTATTGCAAGTGCGGCAAAGAGCCACGGATGCAGCACGGATCGAACACGGATAGTCCGGTTGCTTTGGTTCTGCGGTCAACCGAACAGCTTGACAACACGATTCTCGGAGAGCTATTGATCTACCACGAAGAACACGAAGAGAGAAGCAGGAGATATCGGAAGAGCACCTCGTTCGGGGGTTGGCCTTTCGGTGGCTTCGTGCTCTTCGTGTGCTTCGTGGTTATCTGGAAACCGTTTGTAACCATCTCTAGTATTCTCGTCATCCGTGTTTCATCCGTGTTCCATCCGTGGCCTTTGCTTTGGTTGCGGCTCCGCCGCGCCGTGCGTCCCGAGGAATTCCGTGCTTCGTGCGGAGTTGCCCAAAGGCATTCTCTGCCGTGACGCCCTCGCCACGTTGCATCGATTTAAGCCCTCGCTTGATGCCGGCAACGGCTTCGGCACGTTCGACCAGATCGAGCAGACGCTGGTACGAAGCCGCGTTCTGGACGACGATTTCGGCCTTGCCGTTGACCGTCAGGACCATTGGATGTCCGGTGGCTTTAAGTTGCCGAACTACCTCGGACGTGTTTGGTTTGAAGTACGTCAACGAGTCGATGTCTCGGGTCAAGTTCACGGTTTGGTCCTCGCATTTAATTAACACCTAATATAATGCTAGCAGCAATGCGGGAACTTGTCAAGGAAACTCCCGTGGGCCATACCCCCTTGTCCAATGATTCGATGGGGGGTAAGATGCCAAATTCTGTCTCGATCGTGGAGTCTGCCATGCGACACGTGCTTTCGGCCCTGGTCCAGAACGTGCCCGGCGTGCTTTCGCACATTTCTGGCATGTTGGCCTCGCGGGGATACAACATCGACAGCCTGGCCGTGGGGGAGACCGAAGACCCCCATCTGTCCCGGATGACCTTTGTCGTTGTCGGCGACGACCGCGTGCTGGAGCAAGTCCGCAAGCAGTTGGAGAAGATCGTCACCGTGGTTCGGGTCGACGACATCGGTTCGCAGGAGCATGTCGAGCGCGACCTGATGCTGATTCGGGTGGCTGCCTCCGAGGGCCGGCGAGGCGAAATCAGCGAGTTGGTCGATATCTTCCGCGGCCGCATTGTAGACGTCGCGCCCGAGATGGTGATGATCGAGTTGTCGGGACAGGAGACGAAACTCGAAGCCTTTATCGAGATGATGCGGCCGCTCGGCATCATCGAGTTGGTCCGCACCGGCCGAATCGCCATGGTCCGCGGCAGCGAGCACAAGAAAGAGGGGTCAGGGATCAGAGGTCAGGGATCAGGGGTCAGGGATCAGAGGTCAGGGACCAGTATTTCAAGGATACCTTGACGCCAAAATCCTGACACCTAATCTCTGACCCCTGACCCCTGACCCCTAATTACCGTCCACTGAACTTCCAGGAGCATCGACCATGCCCGCCAAAATCTTCTACGACAAAGACGCCGATCTTTCCCTATTGAAAGGCAAGACGCTTGCGATCCTGGGTTACGGTTCGCAAGGCCACGCCCATGCCCAGAACCTGCGTGACAGCGGCCTCAGCGTAGTGGTGGCCGAGTTGCCCGGCACGCCAAATTACGATCAGGCGGTCAAGGACGGCTTCGAGCCGCTTTCGGCCGAAGAAGCGACCCGAAAGGGCGACCTGGTAACCATCCTGCTGCCCGACGAACTGCAGGCCGATATCTTCCGCGCGCGGATTCGCGACAACCTTTCGCCGGGCAACGTGGTGGTTTGCTCGCACGGGTTCAACGTTCATTTCGGTCAGTTCGAGGTGCCCGAAGGCGTGGCAACCGTCTTGGTGGCTCCGAAGGGTCCGGGCCATTTGGTGCGGGCGGAGTATGAGCACGGGGCGGGAGTGCCCTGCCTGATCGCCCTGGGCGACGGGGCCGGAAAAGAAACACTCGAGTTGGGGCTGGCTTACGCCAAGGGGATCGGCGGAACCCGGGCCGGTGTTATCGAAACCACCTTCGCCGAAGAGACCGAGACCGACCTGTTCGGCGAGCAGGTGGTGCTTTGCGGAGGCGTCAGCGCGCTGGTCAAGGCCGCCTACGACACCCTGGTCGAGGCCGGTTACCAGCCGGAAATGGCTTACTTCGAGTGCATGCACGAACTGAAACTGATCGTCGACCTGTTCTACCAGGGCGGGTTGAACTACATGCGATACAGCGTTTCGAACACGGCCGAATACGGCGACTACACCCGGGGTCCCCGTATCATTAACGACGATACAAAGGCCGAAATGCGGCGAATCCTCGATGAGATCCAAACCGGCCGGTTCGCCCGCGAGTGGATACTCGAAAACAAGGCAAACGCCCCGTCGTTCAAAGCCCTGCGCCGTGCGGAAAGGTCGCATGGCATCGAAGAGATAGGCTTGAAGCTGCGGCGGTTGATGTCGTGGATCGACGCCAAGGAGGTTTAGTGTTTAGCCGCCGCGTCCACGCGGTGGTTGGGTGCGAGAGCATCCCCGATAAGTCCCCGGCGTGGCCACCGGGGCTAAACACGGGCTTGCCCCCGGCCGTCTCTTGGGGCTATAGTGCGCATCATGTCGGAGATACCGGGACAACCATCGGAGCAAACGCCGGAGGAGGGAGTCTCACTCAGGGAGTTGAGTGAGGCCTTTGCCCAGGCGATGGGTGTGCGGGCCGGGCCGGAAGCCGAAGTCGAGCCGGAGGAGACGGAATCCCAGCCGGCGGACACTCAACCGGCCGACACTCAACCGGCCGACAAGGCACCGCTCGACCGGCCGCCCCAGCCGGAAGAACACCCCGCGGAAGACCAACCGCCGGACGAAGACGGCCCGTGCCCGGTCAGTCCCAAGACCATCCTCGAGGCCATGCTGTTTTTAGACAACCGGGAGAACCGGCCTTTGGAAAGTCGTCGGGCGGCCGAGTTGATGCGGGATGTCGAGCCGGGAGAAATCCCGGTGCTGGTCGACCAGCTCAACCGCCAATACGCGGCCGGCGGCTGCCCGTACCACATTGTCAGCGAAGGCTCCGGATACCGAATGACGTTGCGGAAGTCATTCGGTCCCTTGCGGAACCGGTTCTACGGTCGGATTCGGGAAGCCCGGCTCTCGCAGGCCGCCGTGGACGTGCTGGCCATTGTGGCGTATCAACAGCCGCTGACCGCCGAGAAGGTGAGCCGATTGCGAGGCAGGCCAAGCGGCCACCTGTTGACGCAGTTGGTCCGCCGCCGGTTGTTGCGGATCGAGCGGCCGGAAGGCAAACCACGTAGGGCACACTACTACACCACCGATCGCTTCCTCGAGTTGTTCGGTCTGGAGAGTCTGGACGACTTGCCGCAGAGCGAGGAGTTGGAAGAGCCGGTGACGGACGAATAGAAGAGTTGAGAGTTGAAAGTTGCTGACACTAACGTTTTCTATGTGTGGACATGGGTTCAGTTGTTCTCGGGGAACCAAAACCCCCTGGCCTCACTGTCTTATCCAGATTGATGGCAAGAAAGTGCATT
>JAUWJC010000172.1 GCA_030607895.1 Pirellulales bacterium | reverse complement strand
TTTTCAGCGGCTGATAGCTGATAGCTGAAAGCTGATAGCCAAGTTTGATGTTGCAGAACTTTTCGGATGAGCCATAAACCCGAGGCCGAAAAAGGAACCAGGGTTAATTTGCCGCCTGCGGCCCGGAGGGTGCTTCGCACAAATTAAACCTGGTCCCTTTTTCGGCCTACACCTCGACCCGCTTCCAGCCGCCGTGCAGAAAGCGATAGACGACCAACGAGGCGCGGACCCATAGGTCGGCGGTCATGGCGTGCCAGGCGCCGGTCACACCCAGACTCCAGCCGGCGAGGACTATGTCGGGTTTTCGGAGGTTTTCGGCTTGGTGGTCGACGCCAGGCACCGCCGATGATACGATAAACCTTAGAAATGCAGGCGTTCTTGCACCTTGAAAGGGCTGGCTCTGTCCACCATACGTGATTCAAATCAAGAAGGACGAATATATGAACCACTCGACAATCAAACGACGCGACTTCCTGAAAACGGCGGCCGCCAGCACTGCCGGGATTGCCCTGTCGCCGGCCGCGGCCGGTCGTGCGGCAACTCCAAACGCCGTCAAGGTCGAAGAACCGTTCCACGGCGCGGTCCTCAACCGAAGGCAAGGCAAGGCCGTACCCGGCGGGTTGGAAATCAGCGTGTCGGGCGTTGCGCCGGCTGGCGAGGCCGTGACGGTCAACGGCGCGGCGGCCAATTGCCAAGGCGACAAGTTCACCGGCTCCGTGGTGCTTCGCGAGCATGAGACGGACATCACGGCCCAAACGGCCGGCGGGACAAAGCACGCGGTTCGCGTGGTTTGGGACCGGTACTCCCAGCCACGCTACCGGTTCTCGGTCGACGACAACAGCTTTTTCCTCCGCGACATCGCCGGGAAGAAGTACGCTTCGCTTTTCGACTGTTGGTATCTGGATATCTTCCGCAAGCTGAACAAGAAGTACGGCGCCAAGTTCGTACTGAACATTTACTACACGACCGAGGACGGTTTCACGCTGCCGCGGTTCCCCGACCGCTACAAGGGCGAGTGGGAAGACAACGCCGACTGGCTCGCGCTGGCCTTCCACGCATACGCGAACATGCCCAACCGGCCCTACCAAGACGCACCGCCGGAGAAACTGATCGCCGACCTGGACAAGGTGGCCGAACAGATCGTCCGCTTTGCCGGCGAGAAGACCTACTCGCCGCCGACGGTGATCCACTGGGGGATGACGCGCACGACGGCCTTCAAGCCGTTGTACGAGCGGGGCGTCCGCGTGCTGAGCGGATATTTCGTCCACCGGAACAAGACAGGCTGGGATATCAACTACCGCATCGACGACAAGCGGTCGGAGTACCTCTCGAAGCACGATGCACTAAAGGACTTTGCGAGTGGCATCGTCTTCTCCAAGGTCGACATCGTCTGCAACAATACGCCCATCGAGCGCGTGGCACCAACGCTGGAACCGCTAACCAAGGACCCGAACACGGCCGAGATCATGGACCTGTTCACCCACGAACAGTACTTCTGGCCGTTCTACCGGCGTTACATCCCCGACCACGCTCAACGGCTCGACACGGCCATCCGCTGGCTGCCCGAGCGCGGCTACAAGCCGGTTCTGTTCCACAAGGGCTTTTTGGGCGGGCGGATGTAGGACGACGGAACCGAGCCACGGATGGAACACGGACAAACACGGATAGAAGGAGCATAACCGTTCACGGGAACGATACAGTCATTGGACAAAAGGAAACAAAGGCAACGAAGAAAAGCAGTAACGTAAGGGTGATTTGTAGCGGAAAGCGACAATCCGACGTACACACGAAGGGAATGCACGCGATGGGGGAAAAGGGAAAGAAGACATGCCGATTGCCTGCTTCTCTCTTCTCCACTTCTCCCTTTCTCCCTTTCTCCTTTTTCCAACTGTACGTCCTCTTTCATTCCGCCGATTCGTTACATTCTTCGTTGTCTTTGTTGTCTTCTGTGCCGAGAATATCCCGTGGCCGGCACATTTTGCCTGCCTCCTTTGGTCTTCGATCCGTGTTCGATCCGTGTTTCATCCGTGGCTTGAAAAAAACCCGTGAACTGTTACTCAGCAGGAGATTGCTGCCATGACCAAGAAGATCGCTCGTCGGGAATTCATTACCAACAGCGCTGCGGCCGCGGGCGTGGCGGTTGCCGGTTCGCTTGTGCGAAGTGCTCGGGCGACGGAGGCCGACAAGCCGGTGCGGCTGGGTTTCGTAGGTGTGGGCGGACGCGGGTCGGGGCTGATGCGTACCGTGTTGACAATGAAGGGCGTGACGGTGCCGGCCGTGGCCGACATCGACCCGGTGGCCGTTACCAGGGCGCAGAAGATAGCGGTCGACGCCGGCCAGAAGCAAAAGCCCGAAGGCTAACAGAAGGGGCCGGAAGATTTCCGCCGCATGGTCCAGCGCGAGGATCTCGATGCAGTAATCACGGCCACGCCCTGGAAGTGCCACACGCCCGTTTGCCTGGCCGCCATGAAAGCCGGCAAGTACGCCGCCACCGAGGTGCCCGCCGCGCTATCCCTTGAAGAGTGTTGGGCACTGGTCAAGACTTCGGAAGAGACGGGCGTGCCCTGCATGATGCTGGAGAACTGGAGCTTCCGCCGCGATAACCTGGCCGTGTTGAACATGATTCGCAAGGGTCTGTTGGGCCAGATCGTGCATTGCCACTGTGCCCATTCGCACAACTGCATGCACTGGTATTTCGACGCCAAGGGATATCCCCGATGGAGCGGCCAGCATCTGTTGAAACGAAACGCCGATCAGTATCCTACCCACGGCATGGGGCCCGTGCTCAGTTGGATGAACCTCAACTGCGGCGACCGCATCGACTATGTCTGCGCCGTGGCCACGCAATCGCTGGGTATTAAGGATCAGCTTGTGCGCAAGTACGGCAAGGATCATCCGCCGGCCAAGCTCGACTATGCGCAGGGCGACATCATCACATCGATCGCCCGAACGGTCAAAGGCAAGACACTCGTGGTCAACATGGACATGCAACTGCCCCGCCCGTACGACAACCGCTGGATGATCCAAGGCACGCGCGGCCTGTACAACGAACAGCGCAACGCCGTGTACCTGGAAGGCATCAGCCCGGGCCGCGAGAAGTGGGAGCCGTTTCCGCCCTACCAGAAGAAATACGACCACGCCCTATGGCGCGAGCCGATCGAGGGCGGTCACGGGGGCACCGACTACATCGAGCTGCGCGAATTCGTCAAAGCCGTGCGGAACAAGACCCAAACGCCCATCGACGTCTACGATTCGGTCACGATGACCGTGGTTCTTTCGCTGTCGCAGCAATCGATTACCCAAGGCAGCGCGCCGGTTAAATGTCCCGATTTCACGGGCGGCAAATGGGAGACGACCGGTCCCAAGTTCGCGCTTGACATGTAACAAACTCAAACTGAAAGGAGGGGACTCCGAAAATGGCGACTGGCTCCGGCACGGGCTGGTTTTCACGAGAGTTTTCGGTTTACCGACGGTGCCTGTCCCCTTTTTCGGACGGCGAATACCGAGCACCGTGGAAAAAGGGGACAGGCACCTCGCGGCTACGGTTTTTCCCGCACTTCCAGCCAATATCTGCACCGAGTTTTCAACACCCCAGTGCCAGTCCCCATTTTCCACTGACCGCTTACAGTTTGAGTAACAAAAATGATTCCCGTATTTCGAGGAAACCGCGCATGACTCCGCGCCGGCGGGTGCAAGCGGCGTTGGCCCATGGCCAACCCGATTTCACGCCCTGCGACTACTTCGCCACACCGGAAATCCACCAGGCGCTTCTGGACCATTTCGGGATTGACGATATCGAGGCGATCCCCGATTGCCTGGGAACCGATATCCGCTACATCAACCCGCCCCACACGGGCCCGCCGCTCGAGCGGTTCGATGACGGCTCGACGATGAACATCTGGGGTATCCGGCGGCGGCCGATGCCGAACGAGTACGGCGAGTATGCCGAGCCGGTGGGCCTGCCGTATGCCGATTGGACGACGGTGGAAGAGGCCGAACGGTTCAACTGGCCCGATCCCGATTGGTTCGATTACGCCGCGATGCCCGAGCTGTGCCGGAAGTATCCCGACATGGCAATCGCGGCCGGCAACTTCCACGTGCAGGACTTTATCAACGGCACTGCGTTCGGACGCGGCGTGGAGCAGGTTCTCATGGATATCGCCGCCGAGGATCCGGTCTTCCTGTACATCGTCGAGAAGCGGCACCGGTTCTACATGCGTTACGTCGAGCGGATTCTCGATGCGGCCGCCGGGCGGATCGACCTGGTGCTTTGCGGCGACGATTTCGGGAGTCAGCGCGGGCTGCTGATCTCGCCGGCCGCCTTCGACCGGCTGTTTGCCCAAAAGAAGAGGGAACTGTTCGACCTGGTCCACTCCTACGGTGCCAAGGTGACGCACCACTGTTGCGGCTCGAGCCGGGCGCTTATTCCGGGGTTTATCGACTGCGGCATGGACGCGCTGCAAACCATCCAGCGGCAGGCGGCCGGGATGAACCCCTACGAACTGAAGGCCGAATTTGCCGGGAAGATCACGCTGCACGGGGCGGTCGACGTGCAGGGATGGCTCCAACGGGCGACTCCGCCTGAAATCGAGCAGGAAGTGAACCGGCTGATGGATGAAGTGGGCGCCGGCGGCGGGTTCATCATCGGCCCCAGCCACCACATCCAGCCCGACACCCCGCTGGAAAACGTCCTGGCCTTCTACCAAACCATCGCCCGCCGCCGCGGCACGCAATTGCCGGGCAGTTGATGAGAAGGGCCGGGAGTCGTTTGCAACAAGCAGAAACGACACGCGGCTCCTCTTGCAACCTGGAATCGCATCGCCCCCGGCACGGGGGGTTGTAAGCGGTTGAATCGTCACGAAAATTACAGGGACGGCCAAAAGGCGGCTGGTTAACACGCAGATAGCGTGTTATAATGCTTTAGAGAGACCATTTCCCAAGATCGCGTATTCGGGCACAAGGCCCACTGTGTGGAGGACATTCGCGATGCTACTGCAGTTCTCTGTCAGGAATTTTCTGTCGTTTCGAGACGAAGTAGTGCTGAACATGCTGCCCGCAAAGAGCAGGCTGATGCCGGCGCACGTCATCGAAGACAAGCAAGGCAAAAAGACCGAGTGCTTGCCGCTGGCGGTGCTCTACGGAGCGAATGCCAGCGGAAAAACCAACCTGGTCAACGCGATTGATTTCGTCCGGCACCTGGTCGTGTCGGGCACTGGGCCGAACGGCACGACAGGTGCAACGGCATTTCGTCTCGGCATGAAGAGCAAGAACGCACCGAGCCAGTTTGAAGTCGTGTTTAAGCACGAGGGAGTGGTCTACTCGTACGGTTTCATTCTGAATTCGTCCGTAGTGCTTGAGGAATGGCTTTTTGCGCAGTTTTCACCTCGGGAGTCAAAGGTATTCGAACGCAAGACCGAGGACGGCAAAGTGCGCGTCGAGGCGGGAAGCAGACTGGCCCGCACGAAGGATGAGAAGCAGTTCATCCGTTTCGTTGGTCAGGGCACGCGTCCAAACCAGCTTTTCCTCACCGAAGCAAATAACCGAAACGTGGAATTGTTGAAGCCGGTAGCGCACTGGTTTCGCGATCACCTAAAGATCATTCGTCCGCAGTCGCTCTACCAGCTTTTGACGCTTCGAGTACACAAGGATGAGTCTTTTGTCGACTTCCTGTCGACGTTTCTCCGCGAAACCGACACGGGCGTCAGTGCCGTTCGCACGGAGGCCGAAGAACTCGATATCGGCAAGCACTTGGGGGGCATGCCCTCGCAGATATGGGAGAGTGTTAAGGCTGACCTGTTGGCCGGTAAGTTTGACCAGTTGCTTGTGCAGAAAACGGAACACGGGCTGGAAGAGAGCGGGGCTATTGTAAAAGGCCGGAAAGATACGGGCGATGACAACCAGGACCTCCAGTACCTCCGACTGAGAACCGCGCACACCCGCGACGACGGGACTGATGTCGATTTCGACCTGTCGGCCGAATCGGACGGCACTCGCCGACTCATGCATCTTGCGCCAATGCTGCTGGACCTACGTCGCAACGAACGGGTCTATGTTATCGACGAACTGGACCGTAGTCTTCATCCGCTTCTGTCGCGCAAACTTATCGAGGCGTTTCTTGAACAGGTGCAGAGCAAGACAAGCCGAGGTCAGCTTATCCTGACAACGCATGACACAACCCTGCTCGACCGGAAGCTTCTGCGAAGGGATGAAATCTGGTTCACGGAGAAGGACCCGGAAGGTGCCTGCCACTTGACGTCGCTGGCCGAGTACAAGGTTTCCGAGGGGCTGAACTATGCGAGCGGGTATCTCAACGGCCGATTCGGCGCAATCCCGTTCCTGGGCAACTTCCACAATCTTCCGTAGAGATGTAACGTTATGGGGCTAACCTCGCGCAAGAAACGACCGCTCGACCGCACGGTCGATCACTACCGTGACACGCGATTGATTATTATCGCAACGGAGGGTGAGAAAACTGAGAAGCAGTATTTCGAGTCCGAGTTGTTCGGAAACCGTCGAGTGCAAGTCAAGGTGCTCCAGACCGAATCGGGACATTCCGCTCCCAAGCACGTGTTGAATCGCCTGAAGGAGTTTGCTCGCGATTGTGATCTTCAGCCGGACGACCAGTTGTGGCTGGTGGTCGATGTAGACCGCTGGCCCATCGAACAACTTGTGGATACGTGCAGTGGGGCTATTCGCGGTCGGCAGATTACGTGCCAACTGGCCATCAGCAACCCCTGTTTTGAGTTGTGGTTGTACCTGCACTTGGCCGAGTGGGAAAACGGCGAGGCAAATTGCCGCACCGTACGGCAGAAACTTCGGACTGCGGCTGGAGGCTACAACAGGAGTAACCTGGATATTGCTTGCTACCGCGGAAACATCGACGATGCCCTCCGCAGAGCGGAATCCATGGACTCTCAGCCATCTGGGCGTTGGCCCGATAATCCGGGAACTCACGTCTACCGCCTGGTGGAGGCAATCCGGAGCCTCGAAGCAGGCGGCCCGTAGGACGAACCACATCGCTCGGATGGCGAAAGAACAAGACACCGACACTGTGGAACGGCCAGCCGTCAACACTGCCAGAAGCTGCGGCCTTACAACCCTCTATACGAATGTGTGGGTGTCCGATTTACTCATTTCTTTTTCTTGGGCAACTGACCGCGCTCGTCGAATGCTTCGTCGGTCTTGGACGTCTTCTCGAGTTTGGGCGGATCGAGCTTGAGTATCTTGGCAAGCCGGTGGGGTTCGATCTTGGTGCGTGGACGGAATTTATCGCCGGACGCGTAGTCGAGAATACAGTGACGCAAATACGCGGCCGCCGGGTCGGATTGCCGTAGGTTGAGCGTGCAAACCAGCAGCCGGCCGGCGCCCACCCGCCACTCGAACAGCGCCGCCTGCTTGCGGATGTTCTTGTACGAACTGACAACCTCGAGAATCGGATCGAAGACGTCGTCCATCTCGACGTCGTCCATTTTTGCGAACAGCACGGCCGAGGCGCCGTCGAGCATCTTGTAAAACTGCCAGTCGCAGTAGCCGTCGTGCGGAAAGCGATCGGCCAGCGGGTGCCTGGCGATGACCGTGGCATGGTTGTACCGAGGACGGCCGGCAAGCCCCATCTGGAAACTTGTCGATCGGGCGGGAAACGGCTTTCGGCCAACGAGAACTACGCGACTCCCGCCAAGCAGCTTCTTCAAACAGGCGGCGTCCAGCGACGAAACCACGGTGATGCCGGGCTTCTCGGCATCCGGCACGGCCGGGAATATCCAATAGTCCCACCGGTTGTCGATCTTGCCCTGCTCGTCGGAAAGCTCGACCGACAGCGTGGCCTTTGTCGGCCGGCTCAGCTTGGGGACGGTCAGGCTCGCCGTGGCGATTTTCGTCACCGTACCCGGCTCGAT
>JAUWJC010000210.1 GCA_030607895.1 Pirellulales bacterium | reverse complement strand
GCTGATAGCTGATAGCTGACAGGTACACGCAGGCCGGTTATCCTGCTCCGAAATCAAAAATCCGGCGGGCCGACACCCTGCTACCACCGCTACCCCTGGTCGAACCGCCGGAGGCCTTCCTCGCGGGCGGCGGCCACCGCGGCGGTGTACTCGGCCGTGGTGATGGGCCGGTCGATTGCCGGGTGGCGATGGGCCTGACACTCGGGCCGGTATTGGGGCATGATGTTGACGAACGTGTCGGGCGAAATCTCGCGGGCAAGGAACCGCATGATCTGGCG
Source organism: Pirellulales bacterium (assembly GCA_030607895.1). Classification (GTDB taxonomy): domain Bacteria; phylum Planctomycetota; class Planctomycetia; order Pirellulales; family Thermoguttaceae; genus JAUWJC01. The sequence goes on along the minus strand of JAUWJC010000210.1, from coordinate 6,890 downwards.
CGTTCCCGATCGGTCGTTCGGCATTACCAGGTGACGAACCAAAACACCCCGCCTCGCAAGCCCCGCCGCGTCCAACTCCAGATCGCCCACCTGCCGGTGCATCTCCCGTATCGCGCGGCGGGCCACTTGCGGGTAGTCTTCGGCGCTTGCCAGTTCCTTCGATACTGCCGGATCGTGGAATTTGAAGTCGGGCATGTAGATATCGACCACGCCGTCCAGAAGTCGTGACTGTCCCCTATTTGGCATATTTGGCTGCCGGCTAGACCGTCGCGTGGCCCAGACAGCTTGACTTGCACCGCCGGCACTGGTGATCCGGCAGGACGAGTATCATGCGCGGGCGCAAGCTTGGGCCAGGCGAATCTCGACTATCGGCTCTAGCCGACGAGCAAGTAGGTCAGGCTCCATCTGACGCAACCGCCGGTCGCCTCTTTGTGAGCGGTTGACATTCGGGGCGGGTCTGCTACGCTGATGGACGCAGTGTGATGGACGCAGTGTGATGGACGCAGTGTGATGGACGCAGTGTGATGGACGCAGCCTGGGGACGGCCCGGCTGCCATGGTACCTGTTGTCAGCAAACAAAAGAGTCAGTCGATGAGCCGGCAGACCGAACGTCGTAGGTTTCTGAAAAACACCGCTTTCGCGGGAATTGGTTTTTGGGTGGCCGGTGCCGGTGGGGCCCGGGCGGCATCGCCCAACGAGAAGATCAACATCGGCATCATCGGTGTGAATCACCGCGGCCGAGCCAACATGATGTCGGTGGCAAGCGAGAACATCGCAGCGCTTTGCGACATCAACGACGACTACCTCGCCGAGGCGGCCAAGAAATTCCCCAAAGCCAAAACGTACGTCGACTGGCGGAAGATGGTCGAGCAAAAGGACCTCGACGCGGTGACCGTCAGTACCACCGACCACACCCACGCCCTGGCGAGTTGTTGGGCCATGCAGCGCGGGTTGGGTGTCTATTGCGAGAAGCCGCTGGCCCACTCCGTCCACGAAGCGCGCACGATGCAGGAGACCTACAAGAAGTCGAAGGTAGCCACGCAGATGGGCACTCAAATCCACGCCACCGCCAACTATCGCCGCGTGGTCGAGTTGATTCAATCGGGCGCGATCGGCCCGGTCCGCGAGGCTCACGTCTGGTGCAGTCGGGTTGGTCCCTGCCCCGAGCGCCCCGAGCAAGCGATGCCTGCCCCCAAGAACCTCCACTGGGACCTCTGGCTCGGCCCGGCGCCCGAGCGTCCTTACAATTCCAGTTACCTGCCCGGCTGCATGACTTGGGAGCAAAGATGGGATTTCGGCAACGGGTGCCTGGGCGACATGGGCAGCCACCTGATCGACCTGCCGTTCTGGGCCTTGAAGTTGCGGGACCCCTTGAGCGTGGAGGCCGAGGGAACGCCCCGAAGCAGCGAAAGCTACCCGAGCTGGATGATCGCCCGATGGCAACATCCCGCAAGCGGCGACCACCCGGCACTAAAGCTCAGTTGGTACGACGGCGTTAAGCGGCCTGAGTCGCCACCGGGACACGATCTAAACAAGTGGGGTATCGGTATTCTGTTCGTCGGCGACAAGGGAATGCTGCTGGCCGACTATGGCCGCCGAATCCTTCTGCCGGAAGACAAGTTCAAGGACTTCAAACCGCCCGAACCGTCGATACCGCCCTCGCTCGGTCATCACAAGGAATGGCTCCACGGCGTGAAGACAGGCGCGCCGACGCTCTGCAACTTTGACTACTCGGGCAAGTTGATCGAGCACAACCTGCTGGGTAACGTGGCTTTCCGCACCGGAAAGAAGCTCCAGTGGGACGCGAAGAACCTCAAGGCGACCAATTGTCCCGAAGCCGACCAGTACATCCAACGCAAGTACCGCGAAGGTTGGTCGCTGCTGGGCTAACAGCCCGCCGATCAGAGTTGCAGCTTGATGCCGGCACGGGACAGCCGCACGATCAGTGCGCGCTTGAAGTACTGGAACCTGAGCCGTTCTTTCTTTCTCATGGCCCAGTAGTAGGTGCCTTCGACAATCTTGCGTGGCAGCGCTCCGGCATTGGTCAGGGCGACCACCGCTTCGACGAACTCATCCTGTGCGGGTGTGCCGGTTCGCAAAGCGGCTTTCACCAACTCGACGTCCAGCGGCTTTGCCTGGACAGTATCGACCCAACCGGCCGCAAGTACTGCCAGCAATACGGTGGCTAAAGAGAACCTGGGAAACATCGCTTGGCTGCTCCGGGTTTCGGTTCGACCAACCGGTGGAAGAGAAACGAGGGAAACGCTTGTAGCCGAATCGGCCAGCCCGTGCAAGGCCAATCCGCCGCGTTAGGAGTTGTCCAACTGGTCCGGGTTGCCGGGCTGATCGGCTTCAGAGGTATCGGGGCGATGGTGGGAGGGCGGGGGGCCACGCCCGATGTCCATGTTTTCGCCGAAGTAGTACTTGCGGGCTTCGGCGTTGGCCAACACCTCGTCGGGCGATCCGTGGCACAAAACCTGACCTGCACGAATCACGTAACTGCGGTCGGTGATCTGAAGCGTCTCGCGTACCTGGTGATCGGTAATCAGGATGGCGATCCCCTCGGCCCGCAACCGCCGGACGATCTTCTGTATGCTGGCTATGGTGACCGGGTCGATGCCGGTGAAGGGCTCGTCGAGCAGCATGATTCGTGGATTGGAGACTAGCGCCCGGGCGATCTCCAGCCGCCGCCGCTCACCGCCGGAAAGCGATATGGCCATCGATTTGCGGAGATGTGTGATGTCGAACTCGGCGAGCAGTTCGTTGCATCGTTGTCGCCGGGCTTTCGGTTTGACGCCAAGCATCTGCATCACACCCAGCAGGTTCTTCTCCACGGGGAGTTTGCGGAAGACACTCGATTCCTGTGCCAGGTATCCCATGTGCCCGTCGCGGGCGCGACGATACATGGGCCAGTTGGTCACGTCCGCGCCATCCAGCCAGACCTTTCCGGCGTCCGGTTCGAGCATGCCGCAGGTTATGCGGAAGCTGGTCGTCTTGCCCGCCCCGTTAGGTCCCAACAAGCCGACGATCTCGCCGGGGTGGACGGCGAAATCAACTCCGTCCACCACCCGGCGCCGCCCGTATATCTTTACCAGTCCTTGGACTTCCAGCATTGACATCGTGGAGAGTTGAGAGTTGAGAGGTGAGAGTTGAGAGTTGAGAGTTGAGAGTTGAGAGTTGAGAGTTGAACGTTGATAGTTGACAGTTGAATGTTGAAAGTTGAACGTTGAAAGTTGACGGTTGAAAGTTGAAGGTTGAAAGTTGAAGGTTGAAAGTTGAAGGTTGAAAGTTGAAGGTTGGCTGGGTTGTAGCGTGGGCGTTGCGAAGCCGCAAGCGTTTGTGTTCTGCTTTCCCCCTTCCCCCTTCCGCCTTTATCGAACGAATCCCATACGGGCAAAGTTGGGGAAGAAGGGCAGCGGGATACTGGTGCCGGGGAGCTTGTCCCACGAGTGGGGCCAGTAGATGTAAAGTGCCTTGCCAATCAGCAGCTTACGACTGACATAATACTCGAACCCTTCCTGTTCCCAAAGGCGGCTGTCTTTGCTTCGGGCGCTGTTGTCGCCCAGGGCAAGGAATTGGTCGGCTGCCAACGGGAAATCGACGTGGTGCATCTTGTCGAAGGCGTCCCAGCGGGCCGGATCGGCGAGGAACCGGGCGATGCCCTCGGGCGAGAGGGGCTGAATTATGGAGTGTAGGTTGTCGAAGTCGGTAATCGCCCCGGTCGGTCCACCGTAGCGACCCCGATGCCACTCGGCGATGTAGTAAATGTCGCGGTGGAGCTTGAGGTGGCTTATCTGGCAGGCCGCCCCGCGCGAGGCGATACCCGCCGGCGACAGGTCGACCGGGTAAGGCCGCGTGTTGTTCAAGGGGCCATAGGTGGTGGGCCCATCAAACTGGACCGCTTTCCCATCCACCCAAAGCCTCAGTTCATCGTCGATGTTGGAGAAGATGATCTCATGGCTACCCGATCCGCGGATACTGGTGTCGGCCTTGGGCTTGAAATCGTCGACTCCTTCAATCGCCAACTCGGCGGTGCCCGTCTCGACGTCGATGCGGCACCGAAACGTCATTCCGCCTTCGATCAATTCAAAGATAATCCGCCCCGTCTGGCTTTGAACATCCACGGTGCATTGCAGGGCCAGGTCGCCGACCCAGTGCAAGGGGAGGCTTTGGGGCCCGTTGGCTTCGCTGCGACCCGTGTTGTAGGCACAGAAATCGGCGATCAGCCGTCGCTCGGGACTGTCCGGCGGCATCGAGCCCTGCACCAGGTGTTGCCACTGGTAAGCCGACGGCACAAAATGCTGATACCTAAGCCAGGCTTCTCGCCCCGTGCTGCCGTCGACGGAGCCAGTGCTGCCGTCGATGGAAAACGTGCGGTAGTCGTTATCTTCCAGATTATTCCATCCGCCCGGCGAGCCATCACCCAGAGAAGTATCGCCCTGCCATCGGGCGGGCCAGCCCAGTTCGATGATTTCCGGCAGCACGTGGTCGTTGTCGTAGACCGGCTGCAACATGGCGAGCAGTTTTTTCGGCGGCTTTCGGACGATGGTGAAATGGTCCCGGCCCTCGGGCTGAACGAAGATGTCGCCGTGGCTGATCCGCAGTGTCTCGCGCGGCAGACCCACGATCCGCTTGATGAAATTCGTCTTCGCCTCGCCCGGATACTTGAAAACCGCCACGTCCCAACGCTCCGGGTCGGAAAACTGATAGGCAAACTTGCCCACCAGGATGCGGTCGCCCTTGAACGATCGGTCTTTTTTGGGGTCGATGGATATCGGGCAGCGACAGATCGGGCAGGTGCAGCCTCTCACCCGGTGCCTCGAGTCGCGGACGGTGTTGGTATTTGGGTAGACCTCGTCGCTGGCGCTTACCTGAAACGGATAGCCACATTCCGGGCAAACAAAGTCCTTGTGCCGACCCATCAGGGTTGGGGCCATCGAGCCGGTGGGTATTACGAATGCCTCGGCCTCGAACGTGCGAAACAAAAACGCCAGCACGAAGGCGATTACCACCGACTCGATCGTCTCGCGAATGGCTGCCTGCGAGGGAACGTGACGTCGCGGGGTCGCGTCCGGTTTCGCGACGCCTGGCTTTGTCGAGGCCGAGGCGGCCGACGGTGATTTGGACGGGGAACGGGTTTTCGAACTCGTGGATTTCTTTTTTGACATGGGCTATTGCAGGATGCTACGGTCGGATTGTGTAGGGTGGGTCGAGTGGAGCGAGACCCACGCGGGGACTCTCTTCCGCAAGCTGTCGATTAGCTTCAATCAACAGATGAATTGCCTCGATCAAATTGCTCTTGGTTTCCTCAAGAGTTGTTCCTTGAGTATTTGCCCCCGGCAGTTCTTCCACATAGCCGATGTAACCATGTGGCGACTTCTCGAATACAGCGGTGAGTTTTTCGCTCATTTTTCAGGTTTCCCTTGTTCCTAAGCGGTGTTCCCAAGCAGAGCTTGGGAAAAAGGGTCACGATGCTACTTCAAGTCGGTCTTCTTGACATGGACAAGGCGAAGGCCAAGCATATCAACGGCTGCCTGACATTGCTCCAGCACAATGTATCCCACCAAGGGCTCGTATATCCCATCCGCCGGTTCCATGTCGAGAAACAGCACTTCGCCAAGCACCGGCTCAAATCCCTCGACACGTATCTCGACAGGGCCGCAAACAGGAGCGGGAACAAGCTGTTGTGTGGCTATCTCACACTCAATCTCACGAACGACCCGCAAATCACCAAGCCTCGATTGCCAAGCCTTTGGGAGGACCATGAATGCCGCGCCTGTGTCGACCAAGGCATCGCATTCGAGCGTCTTGTCTGGATCGAGCACATTCGCAATGCGTACCCGTGCGACGATTCGTCCCATATTGTCTATCACTCCATAGCGTGCCTTCCCAACCACCAAACTCACAGACTATTGAATATACCGGATTTTGCCCGGATCCGGAACTTGAAAATGCCAATTACCCCACTGGACGTATCGCGCCGGGAAGTGGACCACTAAAGGCTTTCCCACCAACAACTTAGCCGCAACGGCCGGTCCCACGGTCCAGGTGCGACTATCGCGAGAGACGGGACTATTATCACCCAGGACGAAGTACTCGTCGGCCGCCAGGCGGACCGGTTCGTCCAGTGCCCAGCGGCCGTCTGGCCCGAGAGGGTGGGTGTAGTAGACGTCGCGAAAGATGCGAACGTCGCGTATTTCAACCCCCAAGCCCTTCGAGCCGATGGCCAGCGGCTGGTTGGTCGGTTCCAAGGGCCGGTCCGAAGTATGGTAAGGATACGTAACCACCGGCTTGCCATCGAAGGCCAAGACCAACTGCCGGTCGAACAGCGATAGTTCCACGGTCATTGGCTCGGCGGCAAGCGGCAATTTTCCGGCCGCCGCCGGCACCGGCCGGCCGTTGCACAACACCTTGTAGCGTTTGCGCGTCGGATCGAGCCGAACCAGGAACTCCTCTCGACCGTCGTTGGCCCGGATTACCAGCCGTCCCTCGCCAAAAACCTTTACCAGGCAGAACGACAGGAGCAACTCGGTAACCGGATGTGTGTCTTCCACCCGCCGCGGCCGGGTTTGATTGTAGCCGCAGTCGTCGCGGATAGGTGCGTTGCGTGTTTGGTCTTCGCGGCCCGGCACGCGCTGCCGGTGGTTGTACACAAGCCAGTCGATCGACTCCGCCCCGTGCCCGAAAAAGGGACCAGGTTTAATTTGCCGGAACGGCCCGGAGGGTGCTTCGCATAAATTAAACCTGGTCCCTTTTTCGGACACTTTTTCGGGCACGGCGGGATGGGCGAAGCGGCCGTCGGCCGATCGCCATTGAGTGTCTTTTCCCTGGCCTTGCCAGCGGGGCGCAAAAAGGGCCCCGGTTTATTTTGGCCCGCGGGCCGGCGGGGG
>JAUWJC010000347.1 GCA_030607895.1 Pirellulales bacterium | reverse complement strand
GGAACGAACGGAATTTTCGATCCCGCCTATTGACACGGCCGAATCGCATATGGTATTTTCGATGTTGTGTTAGCAAGCATTTGGTGCTGGCAAGCATTTGTTGTTGAGGATCGAGGCCTCTGAACCAAGAACCAAAAAGCTCAACCCCTCGAAAAGTGCGGAGTTCGCACTTAAAAACGGAAGAGCCAGAAAACAGGAGATCAGCCATGACAACTCTCAGCCGCACTGCCGTTTGCACCGCCGCCGTAATCTGCTGCCTCGGGCTGAACACAGCCGCCAGGGGCGACCAACTCATCGCCAGCGGCAACTGGGGTGACTCAAGCATCTGGAACACCAACGACGGCCAACCGATTCCGGACAACGTCTACGATGAATATAACGATCGAGTGTTTGTATACGGCAACCACGCCGTCACCCTCGATACTGCCTATAATTACGACAAACTAAGCCTGTACATCGGCAAGAACGGGACCGCGGGTACACTCATTGCGCCCGAAGGAACCAGCGCAACGTTCAAAACATGTTGGGTCTGTTATGGTCATGGTACGTTGCCGGAAGCTGCCACGATCAACATCACCGGCGGGTCGCTGACTGCCGTTAGAGGGATGTCAGGTCCCCATGGCGGGCGTTGGGTCGGGTATGATAATTCCCCGGGCACGTTTACACTCAATGTTAGCGCCGGTATGCTGACGGTCGTCGGCGGCGACCTGGCGCTGAACTTCGGTGGCCTTTCGGGCAATGTCTCGAACATCAGTGTGTCGGGCACCGGTATCATGGACCTTGTCAGCGTCAGCAGCGGCGGCGGCACGCTGAACTGGACCGTTGGTGATTTCGGCAAGGTCATCATCGACGGCGACCACACGGGCGATCCCACGCTGGGCGGCCTGCTCCACGGCGCCGACGGCTGGGGGCTGGATGCCGCGTTCGATGGTACGGAAACGAGTATCTGGGCCGTACCGGAGCCGGCCGGCGTGGTGTTGCTGGCCTCGGGTTGCGTTGTCGCACTGCTGCTGCTGGGCCTGCGTCGCCGTCACCGTACTCGATTCAGCACCGGGGACGAATAAAGGGGTCGGGAGTCTTTACTCTTGACCTGGGAAATGGGGCGGTGGTAATCTGCAAATCTATTTGGGGTCAGAATCTATTTGGGAATCTATTTGGGGTCAGAGCTTGAATAGTGATTAGCGAAGGCTTCGTTCCAGCTTCGCCGGGTGCCCGTGATTGATGCTGTGCCACTGCTTCGCGGAAGCGGTGTGTCGAGAAGATGGCAGCAGGCAGGTGTGGCCAATTCCCGATCTTGAAATCGGCCGCGCGGTCTGATACGTTTGTCTACATGGTGCAGTGGTATGCACATCGCTCTTTGACAATTCGGTTCGTTCGTTGCGAGGCCGTTCGTAGTACTCATCTCGCTCCGCGAGATGAAGCTCTCCATCTCGCGGAGCGAGATGAGTACTTCGGTTGTGGCCGAAGGCCGCGCTAAGGACGAATTGTTGGAATTTGGGGCGGCTAAAACGTCCAACAATTCATGCGCTTGGAACTCGTTGTGACCTAGAGAGTTACGGCGACGGATGATTCAAGGAAAGTGCTCTTGACAAGAGTTTCGGCAAGGTAGGATGGCCATGACCCGACGATGTAAGTTGACGGTGGATAAGAACTTGCAACCGCACATGACGGCCGACGGGAATTATTGGGCGGCTGAAGCATGCGTCCAAATATCCAACAATTCACAAAACCCCGGGAAAACGGCACTTGCCGGCGGACGTACATCGAAACACGACGCGGCACGGCACCTTCGGCGTGCTTGCACACTGACGATCGGTCTTCTTGCTTCAATATCCATTTGTGGCTTTGCCCGGGCCGAGAACTGGCCGCGGTGGCGGGGGCCGGAAGGGACCGGTGTTAGCCGGGAGACGGGCTTGCCGGTCGCTTGGAGCGAAGGGCTGGGCGTGGCGTGGAAGTGCCGCCTGCCAGAGTGGGGAACCAGTACGCCGGCTATCTGGGGCGACGACATCTTCCTTACTAGCCACGTCGACGACAAGCGCCTGCTGCTGCTGAAGATCAACAAGAAAACCGGCCGCATCGCGTGGACCCGGCAGGTGGGAACCGGCTCGGCGCCTCGAATGCCGCTTGGGCGAAAGAACGACGAGCAACGTCGGCACCAGATGTTCCACAAAACACAAAGCATGGCCAGCCCCTCGCCCGTAACCGACGGCCGGCTCGTGGTCGTCCATTTCGGCGGCGGCCAACTGGCGACCTACGACTTCCAGGGCAAGCAGCTTTGGTGTCGCAACCTGCAAGACGACTTCGGCCGGTACACAATCTGGTGGGGACACGCCAACAGCCCCATTCTCTACAAGGACCTGGTTATCTCGGTTTCGATGCAGGATTCATGTGCCGACTTGCCGGGCGAGCCGTCGCCCAGCTACGTAGTTGCCCACGACAAGCTTACCGGCCGGCTCGTCTGGAAGACCATGCGGATGACCGACGCCAAGGCCGAGCATTGCGATTCGTACACCACGCCCCTGTTGTGGCGCCGCGGCGACCGGCTGGAGATGATCGTGATGGGTGGCGAGATGCTCGACGCCTACGACCCGGCCACCGGACGGCGGCTCTGGTATCTGCCCGAACTGTTGGGTAATCGAGTAATCACCGGGCCGACTACCGCACACGGCATGATCTACACAACCCGCGGAATGTGCCGGCCGCTATTGGCCGTCAAACCCAGCGGCGACGGCCTCCGCCCGACCAGCGACATCGTCTGGCAGTTCGACCGGGGCACACCCGACACGCCCACGCCCGTCGTCTGGGGCGAACTGCTCTTCCTGGTCACCGACCGGGGCATCGCCCGGTGCCTCGACGCGCTGTCGGGCAAGCTCTTGTGGAAAGAGCGATTGAAGGGGAGCTATCGGGCGTCGCCGCTGGCTGCCGAGGGCCGCGTGTACTTCCTCAACATGCGTGGACTGTGTACCGTCGTCTCCGCCTCCGCCCGCTTCGACCGGCTGGCCGAGAACCAACTCGACGACGACACCATCGCCTCGCCCGTCCCCTCCGCCGGCCGCCTATTCATCCGCGGCCACAAGTGGCTCTACTGTCTGGAAAAGTAGCCACCGGGCTATACATACTCGCCGAATCCGTTTGTAGTGACCCGATTCATCGGGTCCGCCCGCTGAATGAGAAATCACGAAAGAACGAAATTACCTTGTGTCCTATTGCTATTGCATCGAATCCGACCCATGTGCCATAGACTCGGTTCGGTCATAACGGGTTGTCAGTCAGAAAGTTGTGTCATGGAGGGCGGGTCATGGACGAGCTGTCGCGGTTCTGTTGCCAGAATCCCGAGTGCCCCGACTAAGGAAAAGCACTGCGATCCGGCCGACCCCAACGACGCTAAGCAGGGAGATAACTGGGAAGGGGGGGGGAAATGCTGAAGTTATTTCTCGGTCAACCCTAAGTGCCTATCCAAAAACCCCCATGGAACCCGCTGAATTGCTAGCAATGGCAACATTTGCGGGTGTTTTTGGATAGGCACTAAGCAGGTTGATCCAAATGCTTCACCGCCGCGCGTGGTACTGCCGGGCGTAGTTACTCCAGAGCGGGCAGTTCAGGTCGATCCAGGTGGTGATGATGCGGCGCTCGGCCGGGTTGAGTTCGATTCGGGCGCGGTCCTCGGGTTTCATCTCCACGCCCTCGTGTTGCGTGTCGATCATCTCGATCATCCGGCTGGCGGCCGTGCCGAAGCTCAACGGCTCGGCCACGGGGACCGTCCAGGAGACGCCCCACCAGGAATCGAAGAAATGAACCAGCGGCGGCCGGTCCGGATCGGTCCGCGGCCGGACAAGTGAGGCGAACGAGGCGGGCGCGCCCCGACCGTCGCGCGTGGCCGATAGGTTCAATCCACCTGCCGGCTTATCGGTGGCGTGGCAGGCGGCACAGTGTTTGTCGAGCACCGGCTGCACAAGCCTTTGATACGAGAAGGGCCCCGCACCCCAAGGCGGCGGCTGGATCTCCGAGGGCTCGCGGCGGAGTGCGGCCAACGACTGGATCTCGGCCGGCGGCGCGGTGTGGCGCGAGCGTCCTTGTTCTGGCTTTCGTCTCTCGGTGGCAGCGAGGAGGCCACCAGCGGCGGCTTGGACCGTCGGGTGATCGGAATCGGTTCGACGCAAGAGTATTTGTCGTCACGGTAGATCAAGTACCGACGGCCGATGGCTGACGACCAGCATTGTTCCGGGTTTTTGGGCCATTGTCCGGCCGGCTCGTGGTCTTGAGCCTTTCGCGGCGTGATCTTTTCAGGCGGCGGGGCGATCGAGAAGGCGTAAAGCCCAAACGGCTCTTGCGGACCGTACGAAACCAGGCACCACTTCTCGTTTAGCGGATAAGGCGAGAAGCAGCCGACGTGGTACCGGCCGTCCGGAGTGAGGTTCAGAATCCCGTCGGGGTTATTCACGCCAAGCGTCGGGTCGACCACGGCCAGCATCCCCACGCTATCGCCGTTGTGACGCCCGAGAATGCAGACAATCTTCTTCGTGCCGGGAATTGACCGGGCCTGAAGAAAAGAGACCGGGTGGATCAGGTTGTTGCCAAAAACCTGTTGGGCCCGCGTCCCGTCGGGCGAGGTTGACCACAAGCTCTGCACGAATATCGCGCTCTTGTCCATGTACTCCCAGCGAGTGTACAGAATGCGGCCGTCGGGCAGCAGATCCGGAGTGAACTCGTTCACGTTGTTGGCCGTCAACCGATGAGCATCGCTCCCGTCGGCGTTCATCACAAATAACCGAAAAAGGGGACAGGCACCGTCGGCATGCCGGAAACTCCCGAAAAAACCAGCCCGTGACGGAGCCAGTCCCCATTTTCGGACTCCCCTCCTTAGGGCGCGTAAGCCAATTAGTTGCCGAAATTGGTATTGATGGATTCCGGAATTTGTGAGATCGTCCGCGTATGCCGGACGCACAAGTGGTCGAATGGATTCGCGCGAAGTATATGGCTATCGC
>JAUWJC010000284.1 GCA_030607895.1 Pirellulales bacterium | reverse complement strand
GCGACTGCGCCGGCGAGTTTCGGACGGGAAACGGGCCGCAAGCGGCCCGGCTAAACGGCGAACTCCAAATTTTGGGTGAGACGCAGCGCTAGTTCGCCTTGGCCAACTCACCGGCGAGATAGTCGATTGCCATCTTCAATTGGCGATCGACTGGCTTGGTCTTCTTGGGCTTTGCCGGTTTGTCCTTGTCCGGTTTGTCGTTGTCCGGCTTGTCGCTGCCTTTGGGGTCGGCTTTGGGAGGCTTGTGGGGAAGAAGGATATCACGATCGCGGCGGTCCTGGAACAGGGCCAATAGCTCGCCCTCTTTGAGTTGGAGCCGGTGGCTCTTCTCCGGCATCACGCCCCACTCGTCGCTGTCTTCGGGCGCCGAGAGCCGATCGATGTTCTTGCCGTTGGGCCGCTTGTAGGAAGCGGTAGTCAGCTTCAAGGCACTCTGGCCGTGTTCCATCTCGATGACGTTTTGGACGCTGCCCTTACCCCAAGTCCGTTCGCCCATGATTACCGCCCGCTTGTTGTCCTGCAAACAGGCCGATACGATCTCGCTGGCGCTTGCCGAATAGCGGTTGACCAGCACGACCATCGCAAACCCCTCGAAGGTGTCCTTCTTGTGGGCGTCCCAGGTCCGTTCGGGGCTGTTGCGGCCGCTCGTGCTCACAATGCGTCCCTTGGGAACGAACAGATCGCTGACTTCGATTGCTGAACTGAGCAGACCGCCCGGGTTGAAGCGCAGGTCGAGTATCAGCCCGCGAAGCTTCTCCTTCTTCAGTCGTTCTAGCGCCACCCGCAGTTCCCGGGCCGTGTCGCGGCTGAAGGCCGTAATCCGCACGTACCCGATGCCTTTTTCGTGATCCAGCATGAAGTCCCAGGTATCGTCCTTCTCACGGCGGTCGCCCAGCACGGTCTCGATGCGGATCAACTCGCGCGTGATGGTAATTTCCTTCTCCTCGGTTTCGCCCAGGTGCAGCACGGTGAGCGTAACCTTGGTGCCGGCCTTTCCCTTCAAGCGGCGGACGGCCTCGTCGATGGTTATTCTTTCGGTGCTCTTGCCGTCGACTTTCGTGATTCGGTCGCCGGCCGCCAATCCGGCCCGATAGGCGGGCGTTCCCACCAGCGGGCTCATGATCGTAAGCTGCCCATCCTCAATGTTGATCTGAATTCCAATCCCCCCGAACTCGCCTTCGACGCTGCCTTGGAATCGCTTCAGTTCCTCCGGGTTGATGTAGGCGGAGTACGGGTCGAGTTCGCTCAGAACCCCTCGGATGGCAGCCTCGATCAACTCGCGACGGCTGATATCCTTCACGTAGTTCCGTTCCACCTGATCCAGCGTGTCCACCAGGACCTTGTGCAATTCGTAGTAGTCGTCCTTCGACGGCTTCGACGGCCCGGCCTGTACCGTGCCTGTCAACACCGTGGCTGCCAATACCGTGGCTGCCAAGACGCCGACAAGAAGCATCGCTACCAGCAGACGGATCGGATTGCGGCGGGCCATAAGCATATCTCCAGAGTCGGACATCCGACGCGAGCATATGGGTTGGACGAACGTTTACTGCACAAACAACATAAGTATAGTTGACCCAGTAGGTTGGGGCAAGCTAGATGGGTGATAGATCGTCCGGGGGGGAAGCAGTGGTCAGTGGCTAGTGGCCAGTGGCCAGTAATCAGTGACCCTGACAACTGACCACTAGCAACTGATCACTGGCCACTTCTTCAGTCGATCCGAACGTGATGCACCCAGGCCGGCGGCACATTTGCCCAGACCCAATCGCGGCGGATCTCGTGACCGGCCAGCACCGCCTCCAGAGCGCTGCCGATCCCCCGCAGCCGCTGCCGCTCGGCTCGACCACTCACCAGCCAACGGAGGCGTCGAATGGCGATGTACTCGAAGAACGAAAGCGTCCCGCCCGGTTTCAACATCCCGACAAGCGAATCCAATATCCGCTGGACGTCGGCCACCGAGAAATTGTTCAGCGGCAAGCCCGACACGATCAAATCGTACGAGACTTCGCCCGCAAGCTCCTCGACTGCTGTGTGCAGTACGCGAACCCGATCTCGGGCGGCCTGAAACACCGGCTCGGTTTGCAATCGCTGGCGGAGCCGGTTGGCGAAGCTCTCGTTGGACTCTACCAGGTCGAGCCGGTCGTGCGGCTTCAGACCGAGTACGATTCGTCGGGTAACCGCCCCAGTTCCCGCCCCTACCTCCAGGAGCCTTCTGGGGGCCGGTTCTTCGTCGCCGTTTTCGCAGACAAACCGGCTCAGCGCGGCAGCCAGAAACCGCCCGCTAGGCAATATCGCCCCGGTGGTGTGGAAATTCCGCAGGAATTCCCTGAAGAACAGACCGTGCTCCGATAGGCGTCCTGGCATGACCGTGCGAAATGACTGATAAGCTCCAAGACGTTGTTATCTGCCCCTGTAGGCATTGACGAAATCGTCAGGAGTAATGCCAGTTTGGCGGATCGCACTTCTCAGAGTGCCAACGGCGAGTTGCTTGTGGACTGGAATGGCGCAGCCTTGGTCGGCTTTGCGCATAACAACATGACTGCCGCGTTGCCTGACCACGACGAACCCGAGGCGTTCGAATACCTTGATGGCCTCGGAGCCTGAGATCCGAGGCAGTTTAGGCATGGACAGGAACCTCGAAAGTGGGCAGCAACGGGTGCATTGACGGCTTGAGAGGAAACTCTTCAAGGTACAGCCCGGTTGCCTCCTTCAGGTTGGCCACGGCTTCCTCTATGGATGCCCCTTGGCTGGCCGTGCCGACCTCGGGACACTCTGCAACGTAAAGCTCGTCTTCCTTATGAACTACAGCCGTGAATATCCGGTTCATCTTCATCCTCCACCAACATTATATCACAGTTGTGGAATTACTAGAACCGTCGCACGAGGAAGTTGATCCGGAACTTGACGCACAACCCGCCCAATCGGGTCAATTCACGCCCACGCGGGTCGGGACAATCGGGACAGACGTTAAAGTCTACGTTACTTGCCCGCATTTTCCGCCGCCATGCTGGAGTACCGTCCGGAAATACCCATGCCCTGAAATTCTCACAAATGGGGCTTGGATACCGGCGTGCGGTATGCAATGATGGGTGGTACTATATTTTGGATTTGTTTTGAGGAGCCGGACAAGGCGAGTGTCCGGCCTTGTTCGGCTCTTGGGTTCAGGGAATGAGCAAGGGAGCAAATGATGGACACGCAGGAAGGGCAAGACCGCGACGACCGGCGGCTACGTCAGCAAGCAACGGAGAGCATCAAGCGGGGCCAGCGGCATCACCAACAGGCAGTCGAGGCCAGACGGCGCGGTCAGAAAGACCTGGCGGGCAAGGATTTCGATCGGGCGATATCCGAGTTCTCTGATGTTATCCGGCTTGATCCAAGGCATCTTACCGCCCACCTTCTTCGTGCGCGGGTTTACGAAGAGTTGGGTGAGGAAGAGAAGGCCGAGGCAGACCTGACCGAGGCCAGACGGCTCGAAGTGGAATAGGCCGCTAACAACCGCGCAGGAACAAATTGTGCAATTTGGAGGGTCATAAAGCCGCGACCGGTGGTCGCGCTGCTTGGCGCGACCGCCGGTTGCGGCTTTGTGGTTTATCGGCCCTCCGAGCCGCGGTGTCATCACCGTTGTACGACATACACACAAGATGGGGAGTAACGCAACATGAAGAGAACGGCCTCAACGATGCTTTTGGCCCTATTCACAATTACCCTGGTCATGTCCGCCGGCGCGGCGCCGCCGCCGCCGATCGATACCGCGCGCGGCGATAAGATGATTGCCGAGTACTTCCGCCTGGAAACGGCCGGGCTCCGCGACCGGTGCCTTGCGGATGTCAAATCGCTGGAAGACTGGAAGGCAAAGCGGCAAACGTACCGCAAGCAACTCCTCGAGATGCTCGGCCTGGACCCGCTGCCCGAGCGGACCGACTTGAAGGCCACCATCACCGGCCGGGTGGATCACGAGCAGTTCACGGTCGAGAAGCTTCATTTTCAGTCGCGCCCGAAGCTGTACGTGACGGCCAATCTGTATGTACCCAAGGGATTGAAGAAACCGGCCCCGGCCATCTTGTACGTGTGTGGGCATGGGGGAGTGAAGAAAAACGGCGTCATCTACGGTAACAAGGTGCACTACCAGCACCACGGCGCTTGGTTTGCGCGGCATGGGTACGTCTGCCTGACGATCGACACCCTGCAGCTTGGCGAGATCGAGGGAATCCACCACGGCACGTATTTGGCAAAGTACGCCATGTGGTGGTGGAACAGTCGGGGATACACACCGGCCGGCGTGGAAGCCTGGAATTGCATGAGGGCGCTCGATTACCTCCAGTCGCGCAAGGAGATCGATCCGGGGCGGATCGGCGTGACCGGCCGCAGCGGCGGCGGGGCATACAGTTGGTGGATCGCCGCGACCGACGAGCGGATCAAGGTGGCCGTGCCCGTGGCCGGTACTACCGACCTGGAGAACCACGTGGTAACCGGCTGCGTGGAAGGCCACTGCGACTGCATGTACATGGTGAACACCTACCGCTGGGACTACCCGATGGTGGCTGCCCTGGTCGCACCTCGACCGCTACTTTTAAGCAACACCGACCGCGACGGGATATTTCCGCTGGACGGCGTGGTGCGCACGTACAACCAGGTTCGCAAGATATACGAACTCTACGGCGCCCGGGAGAAGCTGGGGCTTTTGATCACCGCCGGGCCGCACAAAGACACGCAGCAGTTGCGGGTTCCCGCCTTTCATTGGTTCAATAAGTATCTGAAGGGCGAAGACCCTCCGATCGACGTGCCGGCCGAAAAACTCTTCACGCCGGAACAACTCAAGGTGTTCAAGGACTTGCCCGCCGACTCGGTGAATGCGGAAATACAAGAGACCTTCACCGTCGCGGCCGCCCCGGCCAAAGTGCCCGGTTCGATGGCCGAGTGGGCCAAGGCCCGCGACGGGTGGCGCAAAGCGCTTCTGGAAAAGAGCTTCCGCGGCTGGCCCAAGCAGGCGGGGCCGCTGGACGTGAAGCGGGCCTTTTCCGCCGGGCGGCAGGGGCTTCGCCTAAACGCGTACGACTTCACCAGCCAAACGCCCGTTCGCTTGCGGCTTTACCTGGTCGAGCCGGTCGGGCTGGCCAAACCGCAAGCGGTCGTACTGAACGTTTTGGACCAGCAAGGCTGGGGTGAATTCCTCGCGTCGATGCGTCCGGTGTTTGAGACCGAATTGAAGGAGGAGACGCCGGTGAAGCCCGACCGGAAGACGTTCGAGAAATGCCGCGACTGGCTCGAAGCGCGGAAGTGTGCGGCGGTTTTCCTCGCACCACGGGGCATCGGACCGACCGCCTGGAACCAGGCCGAGCGCAAGCAGACACACCATCGCCGCCGCTTCATGCTGCTGGGACAGACGCTTGACGGCATGCGCGTGTGGGACGTCCGCCGGGCGGTCCAGGCGATCCGCTCTCTGGATGTCGTCAAAGGCGTTCCTCTTGTCCTGGAAAGCAAGCGGAAGCTAGCCGGCGTGACGCTTTACGCCTCGCTGTTCGAGCCGGACATCGCGCAGCTCGAACTCGACGATCTGCCGCCGTCGCATCGCCAGGGACCGATCTTGCTGAACGTCAGCCGGTACCTCGACATGCCCGAAGCGGTAGCCATGGCCGCCGAACGATCGCCGGTGACGATCGGCCAGGCAGACCTGACCGGCTGGGAGTACCCGGCCGCCGTCGCAAAGAAGCTCGGCTGGGGCGACAAGCGACTGACCGTCCGCAAATCGCCGGCGAAGTGACGAATGTCGAACTGTAAGCGGCCAGTGGAAAAAGGGGACTGGCACTGGGGTGTTGAAAACTCGGTGCCGATATCGGCCCGAATTGCGGGGAAAACCGTAGCCGCGAGGTGCCTGTCCCCTTTTTCCACGGTGCTCGGCATTACCCGTCCGAAAAAGGGGC